>JAHEEL010000010.1:0-14764 GCA_024640745.1 Actinomycetes bacterium | reverse complement strand
ACGTCTTCTCCGAGACGTTCATCGACATGGTCAGGCGCTACGGCCGCAGCTACGAAACGGGCCTCCTCCTCCTCTTCTTCCTTCGGACCAAGCCCTTGGCGCTCTTCGGGTGGCGCCGGGCAGGGTTCGCCCTCTGGCGCCGCGGGCGGATCCGGCTGCTGCCCGAGAAGATCGAGGGCATCGACGGCCTGCGCCGCATCATCGCAAAGGCCGAGACCTTTGATCTTCCACAGGAGGCCGTGGAACGACCAACGATCACCGACACCGTCGGATATGCCGCCATTGGATTGGGAGCCAGCTCGTGAGATACACCTACTACCCGGGATGCAGCCTCCACGCCACCGGCGTGTCGTACGACAAGTCGACACGCGCCGTGTTCGAAAAGGTTGGCGCCGAGCTGGTTGAGCTCGAGGACTGGAACTGCTGCGGCGCAACGTCGTATACGTCGGTCAAGAAGACGGTCGCCTACGCGATCGCTGCACGGAACCTCGCGCTCGCGGAGAAGCTCGGCGATGACGTCGTCGCTCCATGCAGTGCCTGCTACTACGTGCTCAACAAGACGAGGACGCACATGGCCGAGATGCCGGAGCTCAAGGAGCAGGTCAACGCTTCGCTCGCCGAGGCCGGTCTCGAGTGCAACATGACCGTTCCCGTGCGGAAGCCGCTCGACGTGCTGGTCAACGATGTGGGGCTCGACCGCGTCGCGGCACTCCAGACCAACTCGATCGCCGACTTCCGGCCCGCCTGCTACTACGGGTGCCAGATCGTACGGCCCTACGGGGCAATCGATGAGGACCCCGAGATGCCGATGTCGATGGAGCATATGTTCACCGCGCTCGGCGCCCACCCCGTCGACTATCCCCCGAAGGTGCGGTGCTGCGGCGGGATGCTGATCGCCACGTTCCCCGACGTCGCCGGTCAGCTCTGCGACGACTTGATCGACTGGGCGGTTGAACGAGGCGCCAACTGCATCGTGACCGTCTGTCCCCTGTGCCAGGCCAATCTGGACCTGCTCAGCATGAACCGGAAACGGAACGGGAACGGCGCACAGCGGCGGATCCCGATCATGTACTTCACGCAGCTCATCGCCCTCGCACTCGGGAGCACGCCCGAGGAGGTGGGTCTGAAACACGGATTGGTGCCGGTCGAGATCGAGGCGCCCCGCCTGTCGAACGCGATGGTCGGGACGTCTCACGCCCATGGTGAGGAGGCCTGAGATGCCGACGACCGACGAAGCCCGGATCGGCGTCTACGTGTGCCACTGCGGCTTCAATATCGCGGCGACCGTTGACGTCGAGGCGGTGCGAGATGTCGCCGCGGACCAGCCTGGGGTGGTGTGTGCCCGCGACTACGAGTTCATGTGCTCGAACGCCGGGCAGGACCTCATCAAGCGGGACATCGAGGAGAACGGCGTCAATCGCGTGGTTGTCGCGGCGTGCAGTCCGCTGATGCACGAGCCCACCTTCCGCGCCGCCGGCGAAGAAGCCGGACTCAACCCGTATTTGGTTCACATTGCCAACATCCGCGAGCAGTGCGCCTGGGTACACGACGATCGCATTGCAGGAACGGCCAAGGCCGAATCGCTCGTCAACGGCGCCGTAGCGCGCGTCGCGCTTCATGAACCGCTCGAGGCAGCGCACGCAGAGGTCAATCCGACGACGCTGGTCGTGGGCGGCGGCATCGCCGGTATCCAGGCCGCCCTCGACATCTCCGACGCCGGGAACGAGGTCTACATCGTTGAGCGGCAGTCGACCATCGGCGGGATGATGGCGCGTTTCGACAAGACGTTCCCGACGCTCGACTGTGCGGCGTGCATCCTCACGCCGAAGATGGTTGCCGCAGACCGCCGTGACAACATTCATCTGCTCACCGAGAGCGAGGTGGAGTCGGTCGACGGCTTCGTCGGGAACTTCACGGTCCGGGTCCGCGAGAAGGCCCGCTTCGTCACTGCAGACTGCACGTCGTGCGGCGAGTGCGTGAAAGTGTGCCCCGTCTCGGTGCCCGATCCCTTCAACCAGTACATGTCGAACCGGACCGCCATCCACAAGGCATTCCCTCAGGCGATCCCGAGTGACTACACCATCGATCGGCAAGGCAGCCCACCCTGCATGGAAGCCTGCCCGATCCACCAGAATGCCGCCGGCTACGTCTCGCTGATCGCCGAGGGCCGCTTCGCCGAAGCCGCCAACCTGATCCGCCGGCGCAACCCCCTTCCGTTCATCTGCGGACGGGTCTGCTATGCCCCATGCGAAGAGGTGTGCAGCCGGGACGAGGTCGACGAGCCGATCGCTATCCGAGCCCTCAAGCGCTTCGCAATGGACTGGCAGCGAGAGAACGAACCGGAGCCTGTGCCCGCCCCGCCCGAGCACCACTACGCGGAGAGGGTGGCGGTGGTCGGATCCGGCCCCGCCGGCTTGACCTGCGCCTTCGACCTGGCCACGAACGGCTACAACGTCACCGTCTTCGAGAAGCACGAGAAGCTCGGCGGGATGCTCGCCGTCGGCCTCCCCAGCTATCGCTGCCCACCCGACATCGTCGACTACGACATCGACTACATCCGAAAGCTCGGCGTCGAGATGAAGACCGGAACGGAGCTTGGACGCGACTTCACGCTGGACGACCTGACGAACGGGCACTCCGGCGGCGACTACTCCGCCGTGTTCCTGGCGATCGGCGCTCATGAGGGGATACCCCTCGGAATCCCGAACGACGACGCCGACGGGGTGATCTCCGGCATCGACTACCTCCGCAATATCAACTTGGGTCTTCCCCAAGAAACGGGTACGCGCGTCGCAGTCGTTGGCGGCGGCAACACCGCAATGGACGCCGCACGCGCGGCGCGGCGCGAAGGCGCCGAGGTCACGGTCCTGTACCGCAGAACGAAGGCCGAAATGCCGGCCGAGGAGGACGAGTTCGAGGACGCCGTCGCGGAGGGTGTCCGTTTCGAATACCTCGTCGCCCCCGTCGAGGTGTTGGTCACGGACGGGCGCGTCCGGGCGCTCGACTGCGTCACCATGCGATTGGACGAACCCGACGCGAGCGGCCGTCCGCGGCCGGTCCCGGTCGAAGGCTCAAACCATGAACGCGAGTTCGACACCGTGATTCTGTCGATCAGCCAGCGCCCCGACCGTGGCTGGTACGGCGACGCTGAACACGACGTCGCACCCTTGGGGCTCAGCCGTTGGGGGACGTTCGAGGTCGATCCCGCGTCGCTCCAGACCACGATGCCGGGCGTCTTCGCCGGGGGCGACGACGTGCTCGGCCCGGCGACCGTTGTCGAAGCCATGGGACAGGGTCGACGAGGCGCCGAGGCGATCGACCGCTACCTCCGTGGGCGGCCACTCGAGGGATTTACCAGCCACATGCCACCGGCCGATCCGAAACGGGGATTCGAGGAGCGGCCCTATGAGCAGTCGCCGGAGTACGGCGCCATCCCGACGGCGCCGAGAGCCGCGATGCCGAAACGACCGGTGGCGGACCGACTGGCCGACTATGTGGAAGTCGATCTCGGCTTCTCCGAAGACGACGCCCGGCGAGAGGCGCAGCGATGTCTGCACTGTGGCGTCTGCGCCGAATGCCGGGCCTGCGCAGAGGTCTGCCCGCCGCAGGCCGTCCGCCTCGACATGGAGGACACGATCACCACGCTCGACGTCGGGCAGATCCTGGTGTCGACCGGCTTCAAGAGCTTCGACTCGTCACGGATTACCCAGTACGGCTATGGCCGCTTCGACAACGTGGTCACCAGCCTCGAATTCGAGCGGATGCTCAACGCCACCGGACCGACGGGTGGCAAGGTGCTCTGCAAGAACGGCGAGCCGCCGCGCGCCGTTGGCATCGTGCATTGCGTCGGGTCGCGTGACGAGCACTACAACCGCTACTGCTCCCGGGTGTGTTGCATGGCGGCCCTCAAATTCGCCCATCTCGTAATCGACCGGACGGACGCCGAGGTGTACCAGTTCTACATCGACATGCGAGCGTTCGGCAAAGGCTACGAGGAGTTCTACACCCGGGTGCTTGAAGAGGGATCGACGGTCATCCGGGGCAAGGTCGCCGAGGTGGTGCCGGCCCACCGCAGCAACGGGGACGGCCCGCATCTGGTCGTCCGCTGCGAGGACACGCTGATCGGAAAGTACCGCGAGATCCCGGTCGACATGGTCGTGCTGTGCAACGCCCTCGAGCCGCAGGTCGACGCCGACGAGGTCGGGAGGGTCTTCTCCATCAGCCGAAGCCCGGACGGCTTCTTCCTGGAGCGCCATCCGAAGCTCGATCCCGTCGGGACCACCACCGACGGTGTGTACATCGCAGGATGCAGCCAGGGACCGAAGGACATCCCGGACACCGTGGCCCAGGCACAAGCCTCGGCAGCCCGGATCCTGTCGCTGATCGGGCAAGGCGAGGTGACCATCGACCCGGTTCGGGCCACCGTGAACGAGAAGTTGTGCGGCGGGTGCAAGACCTGCCTCAGCCTGTGCCCCTACACCGCCATCACGTTCGACGACGAAGGAGAGGTGGCGGTCGTCAACGAAGCGCTCTGCAAGGGCTGCGGCACCTGTGTGGCTGCATGCCCCGCGTCGGCCATCACCGGCGCCGGCTTCACCGACGACCAGATCCTCGCCGAACTCGCCGGGCTCCTGGCGCCCGTCGGATAGAGGTGGGAGATGTTGACAGCAACCGACCATGAGACGGCCATCGAGACGCCGCACGTCGAGACGTGGCAACCGAGGATCATTGCGTTCCTCTGCAACTGGTGCAGCTACACCGGCGCCGACCTGGCCGGGATCTCCCGGATCCAATGGGACCCGTCGGTCAGCATCGTCCGGGTCATGTGCTCCGGGCGGATGGACCCGACCTTCGTCGTGAAGGCCTACCGGCTCGGCGCAGACGGTGTGATCATCTCCGGGTGCCACCCCGGCGACTGCCACTACCAGGAGGGCAACTACAAGGCCCTGCGGCGAGTGCACCTCCTCAAGCGGCTGCTGATCGGATTCGGCATCGACCCCGAGCGGCTCAGACTCGTGTGGGTCTCCGCCAGCGAGGGTGACCAATGGGCAGAGACTGCCAACGACATGGCCCGTGAGATCCGAGATCTCGGACCCCTGAGGTTGCCGACATGAGCATCGACATCGAACCCGGCGCCGACACCGCCGCGGAGACCACCGCCAAGCCCAAACTGGCCCTCTACTGGGCGTCGTCGTGCGGCGGATGTGAGATCGCGGTCCTCGACATCAAGGAGAAGATCCTCGACGTGGACGCGGCGTTCGACATCGTGTTCTGGCCGGTGGCGGTGGATTTCAAGGTGAAGGATGTCGAGGCGATGGCCGACGGCGAGATCGACCTGTGCCTTTTCAACGGCGCCGTCCGCAATTCGGATAACGCCTACATGGCGGAGCTGTTGCGTCGCAAGGCGAAGGTGCTCGTGGCATTCGGCTCGTGTGCCTGCGAAGGTTGCATCCCCGCGCTCTCGAACACGACGAGCCGGGCCGCGACCTTGGACTGGGTCTACCAGGAGTCGCCATCGACCGACAACCCGGATGACACTCGCCCCCAGGAACGCACCGTCACCGCGTTCGGCGTCCTGGAGCTGCCCGAGTTCTGGGAGACCGTTCGTGCTCTCGACCAGATCGTCGACGTCGACTACTTCGTTCCCGGTTGCCCTCCTCAGGCCCACCAGATCTGGGCGGTCCTCGAGACGGTGATCGACATCCTCCAGAACGACAAGCCCCTCCCCCCGAAGGGCACCGTGCTCGGCGCGGGGGACCGTACCTGCTGTGACGAGTGCCCGCTCGTGCGCGAAGAGAAGAAGATCACGGGCTTCAAACGGGTCTACGAGATCATCCCCGAGCCGGGCCGGTGCCTGCTCGACCAGGGGATCCTCTGCATGGGCCCGGCAACCCGCAGCGGATGTGGCGGCCTGTGCGTCTCGGTGGGGGTGCCATGCCGCGGGTGCTACGGACCGGCCCCGAACTCGAAGGACCAGGGGACGAAGATGATCGCCGCCCTCGCCTCGGTGGTCGACTCGCAGGACCCCGAGGAGATCGACCGCATCCTCGACGGCATTGTCGACCCAATCGGGACGTTCTACCGGTTCTCGATGGCCAAGGCGACGCTCGGACGCGTTGCAGGGGGGCCATCCGGCGACGGCCGGGGAACGGTGGAGGTCGGATCATGAAGGAAATCCAAATCGACCCGATCACCCGGCTCGAAGGCCACGGCAAGATCGACATCTTCGTCGACGACGATGGCGAGGTTGCCGAGTGTTTCTTCATCGTCCCGGAGCTTCGCGGGTTTGAAGCATTCTGCGTGGGCCGGCCGGTGGAGGACATGCCGCGGATCACGTCGCGGATCTGCGGCGTCTGCAGCGAGGCGCACCACCTGGCGTCGGCGAAGGCCTGCGACGACACCTTCCATGTGGCGATTCCTCCGGCGGCACGCAAGCTCCGTGAGCTCATGTATTCGGCGTTCTTCGCCGGGGATCACCTCACCCACTTCTATGTGCTGAGCGGCCCGGACTTCGTCATGGGGCCCGACGCCCCGCCTGCGGAGCGCAACATCCTCGGCATGGTGCACAAGCTCGGGATCGACGCGGGCAAGGTCGTGATCGGGGCACGGGCGGCGGCTCACGACATCGTGAAGATCCTCGGCGGAAAGACCATTCACATGGTGACGTCGATCCCCGGCGGCGTGACGAAGGGGGTCACCGAGGAGGAACGAGCTGAGATCATCGATCGCGCTGGGACCCTGCTCGAGGCGGCCAGGTTCACCGTGGGGATCCTCGACGAGATTGTCCTCGCCAATCCCGAGTATCTCGACCTCATCCTCTCGGACACCTACACGAGCCGGTTCCATTCGATGGGCACCGTTGACGAGAACAACCACCCGAACTTCTACGACGGCATGGTGCGCGTTGTCGATCCCGACGGGGCAGAAGTCGTCAAGTACCACCCGCGTGACTACCTCGATCACATCGCCGAACACGTTGAGCCGTGGACGTACCTGAAGTTCCCCTATCTGAAAGCGAAGGGCTGGCACGGTTTCGAAGACGGCCCCGACAGCGGGGTCTATCGAGCAAGTCCTTTGTCGAGACTGAACGCGGCCGACGGCATGGCAACGCCGCTCGCGCAGGCCGAGTACGAGCGCTTCTATCAAACACTCACGGGCGACAGCAGCGGATCGGTGCCGGTTCACCAGACACTCGCGACGCACTGGGCCAGGGTCGTCGAGATCATCCAGGCGGCGGAGCGCACGATGGAGCTTGCGCGTGATGACGAGATCCTGAGTCCGGACATCCGGACGATCCCGACCGAGACACCGTCCGAGGGCATCGGGTCGCTCGAGGCTCCCCGCGGCACGCTGACGCACCACTATGTCACCGACGAACGCGGCATTCTCGAGCAGGTCAACCTGGTGGTTGGCACCACCAACAACCATGCGCCGATCAGCATGTCGATCAAGAAGGCCGCGCAGGGGCTCATCACCGCCGGTACGGAGATCACCGAGGGCCTGCTGAACAAGATCGAGATGGCCTTCCGTGCCTATGACCCCTGCTTTGCCTGCGCGACCCACAGCCTTCCGGGCCAGATGTCGATGATCGTGCGCGTGCGGGCACCCGACGGAACGGTGCTTTCAGAAGCGCAACGGGGGTGACGCTCGGCGGACGCAGCCCGGTGCACGGAATCTGCTGGCCCACTTCAGATTGTTGGGCACGATGCCGATGTCTGGATGGTGGCGAGGAAACGAGCGTGACAACTCAGGACGAGCAGCGCATGGCGCGCCTGGAAGAGAAGGTCGAATTGCTCGATCAGTGTGTCACCGACCTGCGCCGCTCCGTCGAGGCGCTGAACCGACTCATCGACGAGATTCGAATCGATCACATCCGGATCGCCGTCGGAGCGGGCGGCCCAGCATTGCGTAGCGAGGACTAGGCGATCATCGCCTCGCACGGTCTCGCGTTGGCGTCGGAGATGGGGTCACCCGGCCGGTGCGCTTCATGCCCGATCTCAGGGACGAACGCGTAGGGTTGGAGGGGGGTGGAGGGACGACGATGATGAGTTGTCCGATTCCTGATCATCCTCGCGACGCCGGTGTTGCGGAGGCTCGTCCCGACCTTGCGCAGATCGAGGGCGCGCACCTCCTGGCGAATGCATCGCGCGAGTTTCTCCGCGGCTGCGGTTTCGACGATCGTGAAATCCTCGAGTGGGCTGAGACATACATCACGCAGCGAGGTTCGGGGAGTGTGCAGACGTTCGTTGCGTGGATCCACGAACGCCAGCGCCAGGGTGACCGTGGGTGAGCGGGGTCCTCTCCCGATTGGGCGCGGCAGGGCGGCTCGAACGCAGGAGCCACCGGTGACGAGAGTGTTCGACCTCTCCTGGGGCCCCTGAGCGTTGCGGAAGTTGGCGGGGAGACCTGGTACCAGTGCACCCCTGGCCTTCCCACACCTCGAAGGGCAGGTGGGGTTGTGGGGTGACGTGCCGGAGGAACCGGCCTCGCCGATGACCTGCCCGGTCTCTACGCGGTCGCCTGCGTGGGAGTGAGCCGTCGCGCTGCTCCTGAACCTTCGGTGTCGAGGGGCCTTCTTCCTCTGGTCGCTGCGTCTGTGGTTGCGAACAGTGGGGCCATGGCGTGGGTGAGATGCGCGGTCTGCGACTGGCCGCGCTTGCCAATGGCGGACGGTGGTGCGACCGAAGTGTCTCCACGCCGGCGTGGATGGGCCGTGTTCCTCATCGTGGTCGTTGGTGCAGCCTGCCTGGTGATCTTGGCCGAGCGCTCGCCGCTTGCTGCGGGCGAACAGCGAGGTGAGTTGTCCGTAGCCGAGCTGATGGCGGACGACACCGCCGACGTCGCGATCGTTGATAGTGCCTGGTTCCTGCCGGTTGGTGAGGAACGTCCTGCGCTGCACGCGCTCCAGGGACGGCTCGAGGTGCCTCGGTCCGAGATGCAGCGCAGCAACTACGGTTTCCCGCTCTACAAGTACTTCCCGGGCTTCTCCGTCGACTTCGTCACGGTCGACGGCTACCTCGTCCCGGCCGACCGCTCGATCATCATCAATCCGGGCAACTGGTCGTTGATCCTGTCTCCGGGTCGGGTGTGGTCGGAGCCGGGGGATGGGGGCCGGTCACGTGCCTCGTTCCCGTTCACGCTCGGCAGCCCGCCGGATCGGCAATTCACCGGTGGCGAGGCCCACAACGGCGTCGCAACGTTCGTCTTCGACGACGAGTCCGTGTCGTCGCTGCGGTTCCAGATCACGCAGGAGACGGCGCCGGACGGCGACATCTTTGACATGTGGGGCCAGGCCCCGATGGAGTACGAGCCGCGGGCCGTCAGGGGTGTCGACGAGCTCGCGGATGCGTTTGCCGCCGAGATCGCCACCGAGATGCCGATCCAGCCCTGGTCCGACCTGGAGGAACCGTACGGCGGTGACGAGCTCGACACCTTCACCGCCGGGCTGGCTCCCGAAGAAGTCAGCGCGGCGGGGATCGTGGTTGACGGCGTGCTGTACTTGCAGCCGAGTGTGACTCGCCACGGCGACTACCCGTATCCGCGCCAGATGCAGCACGCCGGGATGTCGATCAGCAAGTCGATCGGCGCAGGCGTCGCCATGTTGTGGCTTGCCGAGCGGTACGGCGAAGCAGTGTTCGACGCGCGAATCGCCGACTATCTGGAGGTCACTGCTGCGCACGACGGCTGGTCCGACGTGACCTTCGCCGACGTGTTGGATATGGCAACGGGGGTTGGCGACAACGCCCCCGATCGCTTGCCCTACGACGTCGATGCCAACGAAACGGGCCCCAACTACGTGGACTTCTATCTCGCCGAGACCACCGAAGCGAAGCTCGAAGCTGCGTTTGCAGCAGCCAACTACTCGTGGGGTCCCGGCGAGGTCCTCCGCTACACCTCGGCACAGACTTTCGTTCTGGCGGCGGCCATGGAAGCGTACCTCGAGTCCCGGGAGGGTCCCGACGCCGACCTGTGGGAGCGGCTCTCTGAAGAGGTGTTCCGCCCCATCGGTGTCCACCACATGACGATGATGCAAGTCGCAGACGGCGACGGTGGTGGCGTCGTTCCCTTGATGGCCTCGGGTCTGAGACTCACGGTCGACGATGTCGGCAAGATCGTGACGCTCCTGCAGAACGGCGGCAGCTACGACGGCCGGCAGTTGCTACATGAGGGTCGACTGCGCGAGGCGCTGTGTCGAACGGGTGAGCCGACGGGATTGCCGTCCGGCAAGTCGTTCGAGTTCGGCGATCAGGCGTACCACGCGTCCTTCTGGAGCCTCCCGTACCGGACGCGAGAAGGTGCCCTCTTCCAGGTGCCGTTCATGTCGGGAGCCGGTGGCAACACCATCTTCCTTGCCCCCAACGGCGTTTCCACGTTTGTCTTCACCGACGCGGGTCGGGACACCTACAGCTTGAACAGCCCGGCGGTTGCGGAAGCCATCCGGCCGTACCCCTCCGAAGGCCTCGATAGCGTCTCGCTGATTGCGAGTGGACTCTGGTCGGGCGGCAACATCTTCTTCGTCGTGCTGGCATTGGCCGTGGTGGGCGTCGGCGCTCTCCTGACCTGGTGGGCCCTGCGGCGTCGCTCCCGATCGCGCAGCGCAGATTTGTGATCGACCGCCGGAGTCCGACTGCCGCTCGCCAATGAAACGACCCGCTGGGCCGGTGGTGGCGCAGCGGGTCGTATCGGCGGCGGGCGGTCTCAGTTGACGAAGCGGATCGTCAGCGGGTACCGGTAGTGCTCGCCGGCCGAGGCCTTGACGGCCGCAACGATCACCAGGACGAACCAGGTCACGAAGACGACCGGCAGGAGCAGGATCCCGACGAGCAGGATGATCAGCAGCGCCGAAGCGATGCCGTAGAGCAGGAACGAGATGTTGAAGTTCAACGCCTCTTTGGCCTGCTCGTCGACGTACGGGTCGTCCCGCTTGAAGAGCCAGACCAGAAACGGTCCGACGAGGGACGGAACGCCAAGGAACAGCCCGAATGCCGAGAGGTGGCTGAGTGCCGCCCATCCGTTCGAGTTACTTGCGACGGCTGCCTCGGGCTCCAGGATCGTGGTTTGCGTGGTGGTCATCGGTGTCATCTCCCTTCAATGTCTATCCGATGACCTCATCGTGCGCCTCTGCGGTCCTGAGCGGTATCGGGTATTCCCCTCGTGCGACCCTGAGTCGACCCTGAGGACGGAATGTTGGCCCAGGCGCGACGCCGGCGGAACGCCCGCGACCGGCTGAACCTCCCTCGGCACCGGCTCCGCCGGCCGTCGCTTCGAACGGCGTGCTTGTCAGATGGCGTGTCCTATGAGCGCTGATGCGCGAGCGATGTGGAGGGACCCCTGGTTTGGGAGGTCCCCGATGCGGTACCCGCCGTGCCGGCCGATGTTGGGTTCAGGCCAGCGTGGCTTCGAGTGTGATCTCGACGTTGCCGACCAGGGCATTGCTGACCGGACAGCCGAGCTTGGCCTCTTCGGCGAGCTCGGCGAAGGTCTGCGCGTCGATGCCGGGGACATCCCCGACCACCGACAATGCCATCGTCGTGATACGCATTCCGGCATCGGTCTTTGCGAACGTCGCCACTCCTGTCGTATCGAGCTGGGTCGCAACGTGTCCGGCGCCGGCGAGGATGTTGCTGAAGGCCATGGAATAGCAGGCGGCATGCGCGGCGGCGATCAATTCCTCGGGGCTGGTCTTCCCGTTCGCGGCTTCCGTGCGGCTCGCCCAGCTGACCGGGAGGGGCCCGGCAGCACCGGAGTCGAGCGATGCTGTGCCTGATCCGCCGAACAGGTCACCATTCCATGTAGCCGTGCCTTTGCTCTTCACAGGCTGCTCCTTGGGTCGGGGATCCGATTATCGCGCGGTCGCGATCGCTCCGGGGGATTCTGTGCAGTTCGACCCATGTCGCTCTCTGGGCTGCCTCAATCGAGATGCCGCACGGCAGCCTGGAGAAGCCGAGGAAACGGGTGCGGTGCGAAGACGACGTCGTTTGCCCGCCGTGTAGGTCGCGTCGGCGATTGTCCCGGCGCTCTGACAGCTCACCGCGTAGGGTGAGCGTGTATGGACACATCATCGAAGTCCATGGGCGGTGTGGCGATGGCCACGGGGGGCGTCGTGATGCTCGCCGCCCTATTGAGTGCTGCCGTCACCGCAACCATTGTTCCGATGATGGTGGTGCTCGTCGGCGTCGGCTTTGTGCTGTTCGTCTTCGGTGCGGCGCTCCACGATCGAGGATCGGAGCGTCCCCCGCCGTCGAACGGCTTCCAGCACATCACCGATATCGCCGACATCGACATGTAGCGCGCCCCGCAGCGCGCGGTCGAGATGCGGATGACTGCGGTCACGCCCCCGTCGCCGCCCGTCCGGTGGCGGCGATCACGACGGCCGCGATGAGGTAGAACACTGCGAGTGCCATGAACGACGCCTGGTAGCCGCCCGTTTGATCTCGGAGCACGCCGACGAAGACGGGACCGGTCGCGGCGACCAGAACTACGGCCGACCACTGGGTTCCCATCGTTGCCCCGAACGCGGGGCCCGAGTACCAGGTGCCCATGACCATCGAGCGCAGCGGGAAGAGCGCGCCGAAAGCAAGTCCGAACAGGAAGAAGTGCCCGACCATTTGCCACGCCGGCGCCCCGTTCACCATCAGCGCCACGCTGAAGGCCACGATCAGCGCGATCGTCGCCTGAACCCGGGTTGCACCGAACCGAGCGGCCAGCCTCGGTGCGATCCAGCGGCCCGGGAGGCTCAGCGCCGAGGCTGCCGCCGCCCAGAAGGCGATCGCCTCGAGCGAGAATCCGGTCTCTTCGAAGCGAGCTACGCGATGCGCAATCACTCCCTGTGTGGACAGGAGCACGAGCATCAATGCCACGGTGTATAGCACGAAGCGCCGGTCCCGCATGAGTTGTGACAGCAGAGCCTTCCGACCCGGTTGAGAGTCGTGGCCGACCCCGTGGCGACCCGAAGGGGGAAGCGCAAAGACCGCAGTCGCTGCTCCCACGGCGAGCAGCAGCATCCCCATGGATGAGACCGTCCACCGCCAGCCGACGGCGTCCACGAGTCCGGCCGTGACGGGAATGAAGATGATGCCGGCGAGGCCACCGATGACGGTGATCGTCGCCAACGTGGCGGCGCGGTCGCCGACCTGAGACCATCGGTCGATGGCTACGTAGGCGGGCTCGTAGTAGACCATGGCCTGCGCGGGCCCGATGAGCAGCCACCAGGCAGCCACGACCTGCCACGGCTGCGTCGAGATCGAGAACGCGACCAGGCCGAGACACCCGAGCACCGCTCCCACGCCCACGATCACGCGCACGCCGTGTCGATCAGCAAAGCGTCCAACGGGGAGTGCCATCAGTCCCCCGGCGAACACCGCGCCTCCGTAGGCGACAGAAAGCGCCGTCTTCGAGAAGTCGGCACCCGCCGCCTGGTCCGTCGCGTACACCGAGAATCCGTAGAGGATGACGCCGAACCCGACCATGACGGTGGCCGAGAGGGGAACAACCCATCGTCGGCTCGGATACCTCGGTGTGGGGCGGTCACCCATGTGGCATCCTACGTTTCCTCTCCCGTACCGGGCGATTGGCTACCGTTTCCGTGAGGCCTCGACGAGGGAGACGAGATGGCGCCTGCACGCGATCCGAGATACGACATCCTCTTTCAGCCGGTGCCGATCGGTCCGGTGACGGCTCGCAACCGCTTCTACCAGGTACCGCACTGCAACGGCATGGGCTACCGGGATCCGTCGGCGCTCGCTGCGATGCGCGGCGTGAAGGCCGAGGGCGGATGGGCCGTCATCGCAACCGAGGAAACGGAGATCCACCCGTCGTCGGAGTCGTCGCCATACGTCGAGGGGAGGCTCTGGGACGATCAAGACATCCCAGCACACACCATGGTGACCGAAGCGATCCACGAGCACGGGTCGCTGGCGGCGATCGAGCTCGTCCACGGCGGCATGTCGGTGAACAACGCCTATACGAGGATCCCGCCAATGGGTCCATCGCATCGACCCACGTCGGGCGACCTCTATCCGATCCAGGCACGACGGATGGACAAGGCGGACATCGCCAACCTGCGGCGATGGCACCGGGCAGCGACGGTCCGCGCCGTGCAGGCCGGCTACGACATCGTCTACGTCTACGCCGGTCACAACCTCTCCACGCTCCAACACTTCCTGTCGCCGCGCTACAACAACCGGACGGACGAGTACGGCGGCTCGCTCGAGAATCGGGCCCGACTCCTGCGAGAGGTCCTCGAGGAGACCCGGGAGGCGGTGGACGGTCGGGCCGCGGTGGCGTGTCGGATCGTTGTCGACGAACTGGTCGGCAACTACGGGTTCACACGCAACGACCTGGTCGAGGTGCTGGGGATACTCGGTGAGCATCCCGACGTATGGGACTTCATGGTCGGCGCGTGGCCCGACGACTCCGTGACCTCGAGGTTCGGTTCGGAGGGAGATCGAGAAGACATGATTCGCGGCCTGAAGGACTTGACGACCAAGCCGGTCGTCGGCGTCGGGCGCTTCACGTCTCCGGACACCATGGTGCGGATGGTCCGCCAGGGCGTGCTCGACTTCATCGGTGCCGCACGGCCGTCGATCGCCGACCCGTTCCTCCCGAAGAAGATCGAAGAAGGCCGGATCGCCGACATCCGCGAGTGCATCGGCTGCAACATCTGCGTATCAGGTGACTTCACGATGACGCCGATCCGGTGCACGCAGAATCCGTCGATTGGCGAGGAGTGGCGGCGTGGATGGCACCCGGAGTCGATGCGAGC
>JAHEEL010000143.1:931-6089 GCA_024640745.1 Actinomycetes bacterium | reverse complement strand
CGTCCCGGAGGGCGAAGAGGAGCGCCTCGTCGAACAGCCGCTCGATCGAAGCCGGGGAGTACCCCATCGTCGTGGCGGCGAGGTCGTCGCGGGCGAGGTCGTCGAGCGTGTCGTCGTGCCGTTTGGTCTCCAGGAAGAAGTCGATGAGCTCACGGCGCGCGGCGCGGGCGGGCAGCCCGAAGTGGAGTACCCGATCGAATCTGCCGGGGCGGAGGAGCGCCGGGTCGAGCTGGTCGGCCCGGTTGGTCGCTCCGATGAGCAGCACGTTGGCGAATTGCGGCATCGATGTCTTGAACTGACGGTGCGGCGGCAGCACCTTGTTGGCCGCGCGCTTCGTCCAGTTGGCAAACCGCGTGCCCCGAGGCGGGTCGTCGAAGGACTGCATCTGGACGAGCAACTCGTTGACGACGCCACCGGTGCCCTCTGAGATGGCGGAGCGGCTCACGCCCGGGTCGGTCGCCATCGATCGATTCATCCCACCGCGGCGGCCGCCGATGGCATCGAACTCCTCGATGAACCCGATGGCACCACCTTCTTGGCGCGCCACCTTGCGGAGCCGGCGAAAATAGGATCGGATCTTGCGAGCGGTGGCGCCGTACCACATGCTCTGGAAGGCGGTGGAGGACACGAAGAGGAACGGGACCCCGGCCTCCTTGGCGAGCGCTTTGGCGGTGTGGGTCTTGCCCGTGCCCGGCGGTCCCTCGAACAGGATGCCGCGTCGCGGTTGGCCACCCATCCGATCCCGGAAACGCTGATGGTTGAGGAACACGTCGAGCGTGTGCTCCACTTCGAAGAGGACGGGACCGAGTCCCTTGACGTCGGCGAAGGACACGTCGATCTGCTCCGGGAGGAACACCACCTCGGGCGACCGGCCATTGCTCATCATCGGAACCACGAGCACGAGCCCGAGCAGGAGGATGATGAGGATGCCGGGGAGCCAGAACATCGCCTCGGCCGGAAGACGGGGCCAGCCGGGGGAGACCGGGTTGCCGGCGATGATCCGGAGCCACAACCAGGCGACGATCGGCGCCAGCACCCAGCCGATACGGCGGAGCCGCCGACGGCGCTGGCGTTCGCGACTCACCTGGACGTCGACCGGCATGGCGTTCCTCTCGCGTTGGCTGCCAGGCCACCCTAGACCACACAGAGTGGTCGCTCAACGCCCTAGGTGGTTACTTGAGTGCCATTCTGGAATGGCGACGCGGGACTAGTCAGCGGATCGCTCGACGCTCCCAGCATCCGTCGCGGCCCCCTTCACATGTGGGGACGAATCGCGCAGGGTGGGGGTCGTGACCTGTCTCGCCTGTCGGGCGGCTTCGTCGGCGGTGGTGTGTGCGGACTGCCGACGAACGATGCGCCCGGCGCCGGAGCGCCTCATCGGTCCGGTTCTCGTGCGAAGCGCGTTCGAACACGGCGGGGCGGCGAAGGCTCTGGTCCACCGGCTCAAGTACGAAGCGGTGTGGGGGGTCGCCGAGCGGCTGGCGATGACGCTGGTGCCGCTGCTCCCGGCCGACGCGACCGCGCTGATTCCCGTGCCGCGCGTGCGCCTGCGCCGTCTCCGGTACGGGGTCGACCCGGCGGTGTCACTCGCTCGCGCGCTGGCAGACAGAACCGGTCTTCCGCTCGTGAATGCCCTCGTCCCGATGTGGTGGGCCGGGCCTCGTGCCGGCCCGGCCGAGCAGCATCGGGGTACCCAGCGCTTTCGCGGCGCGCGTGTCGCTCCACCTCGCTCCGTCCTCGTCGATGACGTGGTCACGACCGGCACGACGGTGCTCGCTGCGGCGCGGGTGAGCGGGGTGCGTCACGCCGTCAGTGTCACGGCGGGGCATTCGGCCCTGACGCGGCCACGGGGCGACCCGTAGAATGGAGATGAGCCCCCACGAGGGGGATCGAGAGCTCCGGGAGGGACGGGTGCCACGAGCCCCCATCGAGACCGACCGACCGCTCACCACCACGCTCGCGCTCGCAGGGCGCTGACACGCGCCCGGGAAAGGAGAGACACGGTGGAGGTTCGCATTCACGGAAACCACATGACGCTCGATGACGATCTCAGGGAGTACGCCGAATCGAAGGTCATGCGTGCCGGGAAGGTGTTCGAGGGGACCGACTTCGTCGACGTGGAATTCAGCGCGGAGAGCAACCCCCGCGTCGCCAGCGGGAGGTACCGGGTGGAGATCACGGCCCTGGCCGCCGGCCACACCGTGCGGGTGGAAGCCGCCGAGGCCGACGACCGCGCCGCCCTCGACAAGGCAGTGGATGTGTTCGAGCGGAACCTGCGCAGGCTCAAGGAGCGATTGATAACCCGGAATCGTCGTTCGGAGAAACGACTCAATGGTCCGTCCTCAGGCGTCGAAGAAAGCAACGAAGACGATCGCGAACTGCGGATCGAACGCGTGAAGCAGTTTTCGATGAAGCCCATGACGCCAGAGGAGGCAGCCCTTCAGATGGAAGCGCTCGGACACAGTTTCTATCTGTTCCTCAACGCCGAGACGGACGAGCACGGGGTGCTCTACCGACGGCGAGGGGGAACGCTCGGGCTGATCGAACCACAGTGACACGTGTACTCGTCGTAGATGATGTAGACCTCTTCCGCACCGGGCTCTCGGCTGCGCTCGCCGGCGCCGGATTCCAGATCTGCGGCGAAGCCGCCGATGCCGACTCCGCCGTTTCGCTGGCCGAGTCGGAGCAACCCGATCTGGTCGTGCTCGACATCCTCATGCCGGGTATCTCGGGGCTCGACGCGGTCGAGAAGATTCGCGCCGTCGCTCCGCAGGCCAAGGTCGTCATGCTCACCGGGAGCGAGTCCGAAGAGGATCTGCTCGAGTGCATCAAGGCCGGTGCCCGGGGCTACCTCGTCAAGGACGTTCCCTTCTCCGACCTCGCTCACGACCTCCGAGCCGTTGCCGCCGGTGGCGCGGCCATCACCCCGATGATGACCGGCAAACTGCTCGAGGTACTCAACCAACTGCTCCGTCATCAGGACTTCCTGGCCCCTCGCACACCGGCTCTCACCGGCCGCGAGATCGAGGTGCTTCGCCACGTCGCACGTGGAATGACATCGAAGCAGATCGGTCACGTGCTATTCATCAGTGAGAACACTGTGAAGAACCACGTGAGAAACATCCTTGACAAGCTCGGATTGCACTCCCGCAATGAGGCGGTGCTCTACGCCGTCCGCGAGAACTTGATCGAGCTCTGACCATGGCCGTCTCCAACGGAAACGGCGGCGGCACGGTCGAGGAGCTCGGCACCCTCGAACTCGAATGGCGCGATGAGCAGATGCAGCGCGTCCGCGCCGTCTTCGCGTCGGTGGACGTCGACGCCGCCGATTCCGACCTCCGGGCCGCGGTGCTCGGCCAGCTTCCCGACCGATCCACCGACCTCGTCGCCGGGATCGGCGTCTTCCGCGACCTGCTGCGGGTCGAGCATCGTCCTGATCGATTCCGACGCCTGCTCCGCATCTGGTCGGGCAAGGTCGGATCCGCGGTCCGTTCCGGTGAATTCAGCACAGCGGGGCTCTGGATGCGGGCTCTCACCGAGGCTCCGGTGTTCGCCGAGGAATTCGCGTCGCTCGTCGCCACCGCTCGCAAGGAACTGTCCCGCCCGGATCTGTTCGACGTCCTCGTCACCCGCCTGGTGGCTGCCAAGACGTCCGCATCGGCCACGCCGTTGCTGGCGGCGTGGGGTGAGCCGTTCGTCGAGTACCTCATCGGTCAGATGGTGGTGGAGAAGCCAGTCGTCAACCGCCGCCACCTCGTCGACTTCCTCGGCATGGCCGGCCGGGGCGATGCGAGGCTGTTGACCGCCAGGCTCGCCGACCCCCGTTGGTTCATCGTTCGCAACGTGGCGACTGCCATCGGGAGGGCGGGCCGCGTGACGGCGCTGCCTGCACTCGAGTCCTCGATGAACCACGAGGACGATCGGGTGAGGGTCGAGGTCCTGCGGGCGATCGCGATACTGCGTGGCGACGACTCGACGCCGAGCGTGGTGGCGGCCCTCGCCGACGCCAGTCCCAAGGTTCGTCGGGCTGCAGCATCGATTCTGCGGGCGAGTGCATCGCCCGATGTCGTGCCGGGCATCGTCGACGCGCTCGAGCGCAATCTGGGTAGCGCCGAGGACGGCCGCCGCCTCGTCGAGATCATCGCCGAGCGGCGTGGCGACCAGGTCGTCGAGGCGTTGGAGCGTCTGTCGAGCAAGAAGTTCACCATCGGTGGATCGAAGGCAGTGAGGGACGCGGCGCGCGACGCATTGAAGGGATGGCGCTCATGAGCGAACTGCTCGGTAAGAGCTTCCTGCGGGCCCTGTTCCATGCTCGGCAGCAACTGGAGCGCGGAGTCTCCGACTCGGGGATCCAGGACGCACTCACCGCTCTCGAGAGCGCGGCGGAGGTGCTCACCGCAGGCAGCGGCGAGGCCGTGCTGTCGGTCGTCGGCGACGCCTTCTACCTCGACCGCAAGATGCTGGCCAACGCGAGCACCGAGTTCGATGCCATGCTGCGTGACTTCAAGCAGCGCAGGATCGACTCGGTCACGATCCTCGCCGAGGCGACCCGGACCGATCTCCACGATCTCGCCGCCCTCGTCGCAGGGCTCTCCGACGACCTTCCCGCCGAGCGGACGGTGCAGCTCAACGATCGCCATCTCCGCCCCTCCGATCTCGAGATCCGCCCCATGCACGGTCTGCGGCGGTCCTATTCCGCCTCGCTCGACACCCTGCGCGGCGTGTCGCGTGATGGCTCGTTGCACCTCGGCGGCGTCATGGAGGCCGTCGACGAGTTCATAGACGGCGGCGCCGTCGATCCCAGATCCTCGTTGCTGCTGTCCACCGTGCAGAACCACGACGAGGTGACCTACTACCACTCGGTCAACGTGTGCCTCCTGTCGATGGCGCTCGGTCGCTTCGCAGGTTTCGAGCGGAATCAGCTCCGGATGCTCGGTCTGGGAGCGTTGCTCCACGATGTCGGCCGCGTCGTGGTCGACGAGGCCGCGGTTCACAATCCGGGCCGGCTCTCCAACGAGGACTGGGCACAGGTCCGGCTCCACCCGCAGGAGGGCGCGGCCACGATCATGGCTGCGTCGGGCACCGGCCAGGAGATCGCCGCCGTCGTCGCACTCGAACATCATGTGCGCCTCGATGGCAGCGGCTACCCCGATCTGGG
>JAHEEL010000143.1:0-921 GCA_024640745.1 Actinomycetes bacterium | reverse complement strand
TATCGACCGGCGCGCACCCCCAACGAAGCGCTGCGGGTGCTCCTCGAAGGCGCCGGCCACAAGTACGACGCCGATCTTCTGAGGCTGTTCATCCAGATGACCGGTGAGTACCCGCCGGGCTCGGTCCTGAAGCTGGACGACGGTGCCATCGTCATGGTCACCGAGGCCGGAGACGGATTCCGCAACGGCCTCGTCGTCAGGTCGCCGGATGGTGCCGCCGTCGACGCACCGGAACCGATCGACCTCACCCACAGCGTGATCGCCAGCCAGATGCTGCCCGAAGAGGCCGGCGTGGATCCGGGATCCCTCCTCGAATCCCCGGAACACGACACGACCGGACAGCGTTAGCCCTACGGGTCGGTCGTCATCGATCCGATGGTCCACGACGGTCTGTCGCGCACCCCCGACCCAGCGATAGGATGGAAGACCCATGCCCCTGCTGAAGAAGATTCTCAGCGCCGGTGAGGGCAAGAAGATGAAGGCGCTCGAGGCCACCGCGGCGGAAGTCAGCGCGCTCGAACCCTCCATCAAGCCCCTCTCCGACGAACAACTCCGTGCCAAGACCGACGAGTTCCGTCGTCGCCTTGCAGACGGCGAGACACTCGAAGACATCCAGGTCGAGGCGTTCGCCGTCGTCCGCGAGGCGGCCTGGCGCGTGCTCGGCCAGCGTCCCTACGACGTCCAGGTGGTCGGTGCCGCGGCCCTCCACAACAACGCAATCGCCGAGATGCGCACCGGTGAGGGAAAGACGCTCGCATCGACGATGCCGGTCTATCTCAACGCCCTGTCCGGTGACGGTGTCCACGTGGTCACGGTCAACGACTACCTCGCCAAGCGCGACGCCGAGTGGATGGGTGGCGTGCATCGCTTCCTCGGTCTCACGGTGGGGATCATCCAGGCCGACATGCAGCCGGACGAGCG
>JAHEEL010000142.1 GCA_024640745.1 Actinomycetes bacterium | reverse complement strand
GGGGTGTCGACTCGCTCACACACACGAACCAGCCCTTGCCGGACGGTGGTTTCCGCAAGAACATCGATCGCGTTGGCGCATTCGTGGCCGCCGCGCGGGCGGGTACTGCATCGTGAGCGTCGTGGTGATCGGCGACGCGAACGTGGACCTCGAGATCCGACTGCCGTCCGGGTCGAGACCGAACACGCACGCCAACCCGGACCCGCAGATGTTCGGCGGAGGTTCGGCGGCGAACACGGCAGCCGCACTCGCCCGGCTCGGAGTGCCCTGCCGCTTCGTCGGCGCCGTCGGTGACGACAGCTTCGGCCGCTTCGCCGTCGACAGCCTCGCACAAGCTGGTGTGGACACTGCCGCGGTCACAACCACGGCCGAAGCTCCAACGGTAGCGGTCATTGCCGTCGTTCAGGCCGACGGCGATCGGCTGATCTACGTCTGGCCCCCGCAAGGCGGGGCCCACGCCGCGCTCGAAGCGCGATCCGCCGTCGCCGCCATCGGAGGCGCCGCTTGGCTCCACGTCTCCGGAATCTGCCTCCGCGTTGCTCCGGCCCGCTACGCGCTGCTCGAAGCGATGGAGCAGGCTCGAGCCGACGGCATCCCGGTCTCGTTCGACCTCAACCTGCGTCTCGAGAACTGGGGATGGGATTCCGGGTTCACCCAAGCCGTCGAGGCGGCCATCGATCGCAGCGACGTGGTGCTGGGCGCTGCGTCGGACGAGATCACTGCTTTCGCCGACCTCGCCGATCCGATGGCTGCAGCGGCGTCGCTCGTGGGTGAGCGACGTGTGGTGGTCGCGCGTCTGGGGGCCGACGGCGCCATTGCGTGCTCTCCCACGGAAACGGTATCCGCGCCGGGATTCGCGGTGCCGGTCGTCGATACCGTCGGCGCGGGCGATGCGTTCAACGCCGGGTTCATAGCGGCTCGTCTCCGCCATCTCGATCTTCGAGATGCCGTGGAGTGGGGCAATGCGGTTGCCGGTCTCACCATCGCCGGGCCCGGAGCTCGCTCGACACCGGTGCTCCTGGACGTGGAAGCACTGCTCGGCCGGTGACTCGCCGGTCCCCGCGAGCGTCCCCGCAACGTGCTCGGTGCGGTAGGTTGCAGGGGGTCCAACGAGGAGGGACCGGAATGGCGCAGCGGTTGACGACCCGGATGGCAGTTCGATCGGCGGTTGTCGCCGCGCTTGCGGTTCTGACCATCGGGCTCTCTTCTGCGGCGCTGGCTGCGACCGACACCGTCGGTCTGGTCGATCCCACGACCGGCGTCTGGTCGCTCCGGGACGCCGACGGCGGCAGCTACAACTTCTACTACGGAAACCCGGGCGACTATCCGTTCGCCGGCGACTGGGACTGCGACGGAATCGACACGCCGGGTCTCTACCGGCAGTCCGACGGCTATGTGTATCTTCGCAACACCAATACGCAGGGCATCGCGGATCGATCCTTCTTCTTCGGAAATCCGGGAGACATCCCAATCGCCGGTGATTTCAATGGTGACGGCTGCGACACCGTCTCGGTGTACCGCCCATCGCAGGGGCGGGTGTTCATCATCAACGAGCTCGGCAGCGCCGACGGCGGCCTCGGCGCCGCCGACCTCGACTACTACTTCGGAAACCCCGGCGATGCGCCGTTCACCGGGGACTTCGACGGTGACGGAATCGACACGGTTGGCCTGTACCGTGAATCCGCGGGTCTGACCTACTTCAGGAACAGCCATACGCAGGGCATCGCCGACTTCGAGTTCTACTTCGGGAATCCGGGTGATCGATTCGTCGGCGGCGACTGGACCGAGGGCGGCATCGACACTCCAGGGGTCTTCCGCCCGGCCGACGCAACGTTCTACCTGAAATACACCAACACCCAGGGGAACGCCGACACCCAATTCCCCTTCGGGGCGGGTGCAATGCTCCCGGTGGCCGGCAGATGGGGCGATATTCCGGCCATCCCGCCGCTCGCGCTGAAGCCTGTGGCAAGCGGCCTCAATGCTCCGATGCTGGCAACGGCGCCGACCGGGGACCCTCGGGTGTTCATACCCGAGCGAACCGGCGCGATCCGCATTCTCGAAGACGGGTCGGTGAAGTCCACGCCGTTCCTCACCGTGGCGGGGGTATCGACGTGCGGCGAAGGGGGGCTGCTGGGACTGGCCTTCCACCCGGACTTCACCTCCAACGGGCGCTTCTTCGTCCACTACACCGCTTCGCGTGGTGGCGGCCTGATCGAGAGCCGGGTCGTCGAGTACCGCGCCGATCCGTTGGCGGACACGGCCGACGCGGGACCGGTGCGCACGATCCTCACCCTCGATCAGCCGCGCTGCAACCACAATGCCGGGTCGATCGCATTTGGGAACGACGGCTACCTCTACATCCCGTTCGGCGATGGGGGGAAGCAGGGCGATCCCGACGGCAACGCGCAGAACCCAAAGGTATGGCTCGGCTCGGTGCTCCGCATCGATATCGACGGCGGCGTGCCGTACGCCATTCCTCCTGGCAATCCCTACAACGGCACGAACGGGGCGCGCGAGGTCTGGGCGAACGGTCTCCGCAATCCGTATCGCTCGTCGTTCGATCGAGCGACCGGCGATCTCTACATCGGGGACGTCGGGCAGAGCGCGTGGGAAGAGGTTTCGGTCGGCCCTGCCGGCGCAGCCGGACTGAACTACGGGTGGAGCACCATGGAAGGCAACGCGTGCTACCGGCCGATCTCCGGGTGCAACACGGCGGGGCTCACCCGCCCGGTCGTGGTCTACCCCAACCCCGATCAAGGTCGGTCGGTCGTCGGCGGCTATGTCTACCGCGGAGCCGCGATGCCGGCGCTGCGCGGCACCTACTTCTACGCCGACTTCTTCTCCGGCTGGATCCGATCGTTCCGTCTGGCCGGCGGTGTCGCGACCGACGCGCGCGACTGGACGTCTTCGTTCGGGACCGTCAACTCGCTCTCCGGTTTCGGCGAGGACGCAGCGGGGGAACTCTATGTCACGTCGTTCAACGGCACGGTGTACCAGATCGTCCCGGCCCCCTGAACCTCGCATCCTCGGGAGATGCCCAGCCCGGTCACCGCTTGCGGTGCTCCTTCGGTACGCGCCCACCTCGCGCACGCGGGAACGTCGTGAGGCGCAGGACGGGGCGGCGCGGCTGTGGCCACGGAAGGAAGCGGCCCGTGGATGGCGGGTGATTTAGCAGGAAGCGAAAGGGTTTTCTGACTGGGACGAACGGACTTCGCCCACTTGTGTATTAGATTGCCGGTGTGCATTGGGTCACGGATTGCCTCACCGACTGCGAAGTCGTTCGGACGCGTCGTGACCGGGCACATGAATGTCGAGAGAGCTCGACACCAACCAGGAGGCAAAAGGAATGCGATCTCAGAAATCGCTCTGGCGCTTCGTTCTGATCCTCGCCGTCTTTGCTCTAGTAGCAGCGGCATGCGGGGACTCGGACGACGCGTCGGATGAGACGACCACCACGGCTGCGGCGGCGGAGACCACCACCACAGCTGCGGCGGCGGAGACCACCACCACAGCAGCAAGCACGGAGACCACCGAGGCGATGGCGCCCGACCAGATCGAGGGTGCACTCTCGGGGATGGCGGTCGTCGACGAGAACACCTTCACGGTGGAGCTCGTGAACCCCGACCCGGAGTTCCCACTCCGTCTGGCCTACGCGGCATACTTCGCGATGCCGGAGTCGGCGTTTGACGATCCGGCGGCATTCGAAGAGATGCCGATCGGAAGCGGTCCGTTCCAGATGGCGGCTCCGTGGGAGCACGACGTACGCATCTCGCTCGAGAAGTACGAGGGCTACCAGGGCCCGGACCCGGCGAAGATCGATACGTTCGACTTCGAGATCATTGCCGAGATCGCGACCGCCTACAACGAGGCGCTTGCGGGCAACCTCGACGTCATGGCCAGCGTGCCGACCGAGAACCTGTCGACCTATCAGACGGACTTCCCGGATCGAAACAACGACGTGTACACCACGAGCTTCGCGTACCTCGGGTTCCCGACGTACCTGCCGCAGTTCACCAAAGAGCACCGTCAGGCGCTGTCGATGGCCGTTGATCGCGAGGCGATCGCCGAGAAGATCTTCCTCGGTGGCCGCGACGCTGCCCATTCGGTGATTCCGCCGAACCTGCAGGGCCGCGACGACGTGTGCCCGAGCTGGAACTACGACCCGGAGATGGCCAAGACGCTCTGGGACGCCGCAGGCGATCCGGGCCCGATCACGGTCTGGTTCAACAGTGGCGCGGGCCACGAGGACTGGATCGAGGCGGTCGTGAACTTCTGGGGTCAGAACCTCGGTATCGACACGAGCACGATCACGTTCGAGTCCCTCGAGTTCTCCGAGTACCTCCCGGTGCTGGACAACCAGGAAGCGACTGGGCCGTTCCGTCTCGGTTGGGGCCAGGACTATCCGTCGCCCTACAACTTCCTCGAGCCGCTGTACGCCTCGTACAACGCGCCGCCTGTCGGGTCGAACAACACGTTCTACAACAACCCCGACTTCGATGCAGCGCTGGCTGCGGGCGTCGAGAAGGTCGCCGCGAGCGGTCTCCTCGAGGACGGACTCGCCGACTACTACGCCGCAGAGGACATCCTCTGTGAGGACGCGCAGGTGATGCCGGTCTACTTCGGCAAGACCCAGTACGTGTGGTCGGAGGACGTCAGCGAAGTGTGGATCGATGCCTACAACGACCTCGGCTACACGCTGATCGAGTCGCAGGACGGCAACGTGACGCAGGACGTCAGTGAACCGGAGCACCTGTTCCCGACGACCTCGAACGAGTCCGAGGGCATCTCGGTGCTGCGGGCGATCTACGCACCGCTCATCAACTTCAATGCGAAGACCAATGAGCAGTACAACGTTCACGCCGAGTCGATCACGTCGGAAGACAACGGCAAGACGTGGACCATCGCGCTGAATCCCGGCTGGACCTTCCACGACGGGACGCCGATCACGGCAGCCGACTACGTCCGCACCTGGAGCTTCGGCGCCGACGGTGCGAATGGTCAGCAGAACAACAGCTTCTACAGCAACATCGTCGGTTACGACGAGATGAACCCCGAGGAATAGTCCCGAGGGGAGCAGAAGCTCACAAGGGTGTGGGGCGGTCATTCGACCGCCCCACATCTCGTTGGGGGCTGTTCTGCGAGTCGGCATGAAGCGGCTAGAGTGCACCCGGTTCGTCTGGAGGTGACGTGGGCCGATACATCATCCGCAGGATGCTTCAGTTCATCCCGGTGTTCTTCGGTGCTACGTTCCTGATCTTCGCCCTGGTGTTCGCCATCCCCGGCGACCCGATCCGTGCGCTTGCCGGTGAGAAGGTCATGCCGCAAACGGTGTTGGACACGCTCAACGAGCGCTATCACCTCGACGAGCCGTTGTGGAAGCAGTACGGCATCTACATCACCAACGTCTTCCAGGGCGACTTCGGCATCGACTTCCGAGGACGGCCGGTCTCGGATCTCATGAAGCAACGGCTGCCGGTCACGATACGCCTCGCGCTGCTCGCGTTTGCGTTCGAGGTGGTGATCGGCATCGGTGCCGGGATCCTCGCCGGGGTGAGAAAGGGGAAGTTCATCGACAACCTCGTTCTCGTCTCGACCCTTGTCGTCATCGCGATTCCGCTGTTCGTGTCGGCATTCCTGGCCCAGATCGTCTTTGGGGTGAGACTCGGCTGGTTCCCCGTGTCCGGGATCAGAGACGGCTGGATGAGCTATCTCCTGCCGGCCATGGTGCTCGGATCGCTCTCGCTCGCGTATATCGCACGCCTCCAACGAACGAGCCTGGTCGAGAACCTCCGCGCCGACTACGTGCGGACGGCGACCTCGAAAGGGCTCTCCCGGCAACGCGTGGTCGGCATCCACGCCCTTCGCAATTCCCTGATTCCGGTGGTCACCTTTCTCGCCATCGATCTCGGTGCTTTGATGGGCGGGGCGATCATCACCGAGACGATCTTCAACCTGCCGGGGATCGGCCGGGCGGTGTTCGAAGGCGTTCAACGCCAGGAGGGCACGGTGGTCGTCGGGATCGCCACGTTCATGATCATCGTCTACATGACGGCAAATCTGGTCGCCGACCTCCTCTACGGTGTCCTCGA
>JAHEEL010000141.1 GCA_024640745.1 Actinomycetes bacterium | reverse complement strand
GGCTACTCCGCGTATCTGCATCCGATCGAATCTGACACGCTCCTCGGGGTCGGCCAGGATGCCGACCCCGACGGCCGGGTGCGCGGCCTGCAGGCGTCGCTCTTCGACGTGTCTGATCCCCGCGACCCGGTGCGCATCGATCGGTTGACGATGCCGGGCGGACACTCTGAGGTGGAGTGGGACCACCACGCCTTCATGCACGACCCGTCGTCCGGTCTGACCGTCTTCCCTTTCGAGCGCTGGAATGACGGCGATGGCAGCACGACGCTGACCGGCGCACTCGTACTGACCGTCGACGATCGCGGCATCCGAGCCACCGGCGAGATCTCGCACGATCAGAAAGGCGCGAATTCGTGGATGCCGATCCGCCGAGCGCTCATGATCGACGGGAGCCTCCTCACGGTATCGGATGCCGGCATCATGATCTCGGATGCCGGATCCCTCGAGACCCTCGACTGGGTCGCCTTCCGGACGCGGTAGGGCGAAGGACCAGCTCCCAGCGGCTACCAGAGCGTCTCCCCCGCGGCACGTTGAGCGGAGGAGACGCGTTACGTCCCGTCACCGGCGAACGCCAATTCCTCTAGCCTCGGATCCGCAACGTGACGGGAGCGAAGCCGTATCGAGAGCCGAGGCTGCACGTGACGATCGCTGCAAACGACGACGCGCCGGACCGCTACGGGGTTGATTCCATGGCCGGCGCGCTTCAGCGGGTCGCCATGCGCCGGCCGGGTGCCATCCTCTCCGCCGACCCGGCCACATGGCACTACGCCAGAGCCCTCGACCCCGAACCGCTCCTCCACCAATACGAGCGTTTCGCGGAATTGGTTGCCGCAAGCGGCGCCACCATCCACTGGCTACCCACCGACGACGCCGACGGACTCGCCGATTCCGTGTTCACGTACGATCCGTCGTTCGTGATCCCCACCGGAGCGGTCATTCTTCGTCCGGCGAAGCTCCTCAGGCGAGCGGAGGTCGATCTGCACCGAAGCTTCTACGAGGGCCTGATGCCCATCGTCGGCGAAATCGAAGCCCCCGGAACCATCGAGGGCGGCGATTGCTGCTGGCTCGATGCCTCGACGCTGGCGGTCGGTCGCGGTTTCCGCACCAACCAGAGCGGAATCGAGCAGTTCAGGGCAATCGTCGAGTCGCACGGGCTGCGGGTGGAGGCCTACGACCTCCCCTATACCAGCGGTCCCCGGGCCTGCCTCCACCTGCTGTCGATCATCAATCCGCTCGATGTCGATCTGGCGCTGGTCCGGAGGCAGCTCATGCCCGTGGCACTCCATGAGCAGATGATCGCAATGGGCTACCGGCTCCTCGACGCGCCCGCGAGCGAGTACGAGGCGAGTGGCGGGCTCAGTCTGAACGTGCTTGCGGTTGCACCGCGGCGGTGCATCGCGATCGCCGGCTACCCGATGACCGCGGCGGTCATACGCGAAGCAGGGTGCGACGTCGTCGTGTTCCAAGCCGACGAGCTCTGCCTGCCGTGCGAGGGTGGACCTACGTGTCTCACCCGGCCGCTGCACCGATCATCGGGGTGAGCCGGACCGACGCTTCCGCACCGTCGTCGGGACCCGGCTACTCGACTTCGATCTTCGTCGGACCGGTTCCTTCCCCGTCATCCGATGAGTCATCCCGCACAGCGAGCGCGAGTTCGTCGACGAACGCGGCCACTCCCCCAACGACCTCGTAGGCCGCCTTGGCGAAGTGGACGCCGGCCCGGCGGATCCCGTTCTGAATCGGACGTTGCGCAAGGATCCGATCCCACAACATCATTCAACCGTCCCGAACGTCACGCGTAGCTCACCTTCCGTGAGTTTGGCCCTGAGCACCTGTCGGCGCCGCAGCGAGTCGGGCAACACGATCGACCGACGATACGGGCCGACCGTTACGAACAGCTCGTCCTCATGACGCATCACGTCGACATCGGAATGCTCGGCGAACGGCATCCCGACGACCAACACCACGTTGTCGCCGTCGTCCTCGACTCGGAAGGGGTGGCCTTCCGACAGGCGCTCCGTCGGGTCGGTGTCGCCGAAGAGCTCGTCCCCCACTACTCGCAGGCGGTCGATACCCACCATCTCCTCATCGAAGAGGCGCAAATGCCGAATGTCTACGTCCGCGAATCCCTCGTCGACCGCTTCGAGGTGCTCGCCTTGGATTTCGCGCCAGCGCTCGAAGTACGGATCGGTCACCACGTCCGGCAGGACCCGATTGACGACAACACCGTCGACGGCGTAGCCGAACAACCCGAGATACGTGTAGGTCCGCCGTGCCTCGGCAATCACCATCTTCTCAGGATTCATGACGAGACGGGCCGAGGTGACGTCCGGATCCCCCAGGATGTCCCGAACGCCGTCGAGGCGCTCGTAGAACCGGGCAACGGAATCGAACACTTGCTCGTCGGCGACGGGCATCGACGAGACCCGGCTGATCATCGGACGAACCACCTTTGCTACGCGCCGGCCGACCGGGAACATCTTCTCCATGTACCACGACATGACCTCCGGCAGGCTGAGAAGGCGGAGGGTCTCAGCGGTCGGCGCGCAGTCGACGATGATCGTGTCGTAGGCACCGGATTCGGCGTGGTCCCGGACGCTGGCGAGCGAGAACAACTCGTCCATGCCGGGAAAGACCGTCAGTTCTTCGGCCTCGATGCCCTTCAGCCCCGACCAGTCGAAGACATCGGTGAGGTAGTCCCGCATCGCGCCCCAAGACTCCTCGAGCCGCTGTTGCGCGTCGATCTGCTGAGCATCGAGACCGGAAACCACACGCGTTGAAGCATCCCCAAGCTGCACCTGATAGGCGTCGGCCAGCGAATGCGCAGGGTCCGTGGACATCACCAGCGTCCGATGGCCGAGGTCGGCAGTGCGAATCGCAGTCGCCGCCGCCACCGTGGTCTTTCCCACGCCACCCTTCCCGGTGACGAGGATCACCCGCATCAGGCTCCCGCTTCCGCTCGCTTCTTCAACCCGCGGAGGGCGGTGCCAACGATCTGCTTCTCGGCCTGTCGCCTCAGGAATCCGGGAACGGTGAAATTCGGCTCCACGCGCAAGGCGTAGACCACCTCGGTGGTCTCATCATCGATGGCAGTGAAGGTGTAGCTGCCTTCGAGCAGGGTGAGGTCGTCGTTGGGTCGCGCAGCCCAGGAAAAGCCGCTCTCCCGGCCGTGGTCGTAGTCGAGCGTGTATGAGATCTCTTTGATCATCGCGTCGATCGTGAAGTCCGCAACGGTTGGACGCCCGTACTCGTCTTCTTCGACTACGGTCACCGACGTGACCCCGCCGGCCCATTCCGGGTACGTTTCGAGATCGAGTGCGGTCTCGTAGACGAACTGCTGAGGTGCGGCGACCTCGATTCTCTGGACGGTGCCGTCCATCGACACTCCTTGTCTCGCTGTTCCTGCATCGTAGCGACGCCCCGCTCGGTCGCGGCGGCCGGCCGGTCAGGTGTCCAGCGGCAGCGGCGCGTGGCCGCCACCTCTTCGATCTCCGGTGATCCGGGTGAAGTGCAGTTCGTAGGTGATCTCCTCGGCCGGATCCGGATACGCCCGTCGGATGCCTGCGATACCCGCCGAGCGCTCCGAATCCGACAGCAGATGCAGCGTTGAGACGAATCCGGCCTCAATAGCTTCGAGCCACGCGCCGACGGGCCGGACGACGGTTTCGTGCGGGTGTGTCGCCGCCACGACCGGCAGCAAATGACCCAAGTAATCCTCAATCTCGATCGGGTCGGGAAACCTCGTCGCGTCGATCGCAGCAACCGAAGGAAACCAACGGGAGAGGATCGACTGCGTGTAGTGATCCGCCCCGAGCGTCCACACCTCGACGCGTCCGAAGTCGTCGACGACCCGAGTTGCTTCGTCGAGCGCCCTGCGCCAATCGCCGTAGTGGATCGAGAGGTGGAACCACACGAGCGCGAACGACCGTGGACGAAACGGCAGCTCCTGCGCGCAACCGGCGACGACGCCGATGTGGTGTGAGCGAGCGAGGGCCACCATGCCCGGCGACGGGTCGATCACCACGGGCTGATGCCCTTGCGCGGCCCACACCGCCGAGTGATTGCCCGGGCCCCCTCCGACGTCGAGGATTCGCGCGGGGGCGAGCAGGAGAGAGCCCGCTTGCTCGGCTCGATCGAGCGACGCCTTCGATGTGGGTCGCAAGCCGTAGGCGTTCGCGAGTCGATCGAGGTCGACCTCACCCATGGCGGACTGCTCGACCCGTCGCCCTGAAATAGCCGACATTGACACAGCGGGTCTGGCCGACCCTCCACGTCGTGGCTCTCGGTTGGTGGATGTCGCCGAAGTAGTGGAAAGGAGGTGCGTGGCGCTCGAGGTAGGCAAGGATCGACGTCGATCCCTTCTCACGACCGCCGATGACATCGCAGGCAAGCGCCGCCACCGCAGGAGGCACGTGCGTTGCAAGGATGTCGACCGAACCGATCTGCTCGAGTTTCGACGCCATCTCCGCCTCGGTCACCTCGCCGGGTGTGCCGATGCTCGTAAGGCCGCCCCCCGCGAAACCGATCCGCAATCCCGCGACTTCGACCACTTCGGCGTCGACGAACCGGGCGCCCGGCGGCAGGTTGGCGGCGAGCATCCCGGGGCGATCGACGTTGCCGTACGTAACATACGATTCGCATCCGCGCAGAGCGCTGCAGACCTCGCGATAGGCGTTCTCGGCAGCGGCTCGATAACGGTCCTGGAGCTCGTCGGCCCGCCCATCCCATTGCCCCCGCCAGTAGTCGGAGGCAGCCTCGTTCCCTTCAACAACCCGGAGGCGGACGAACTCATCTACGAGGTGCCGTCCGGAGATGTCGGCGACGATGCCCTCGTTCGTTCGGTAGTCGATGTAGTTGATCAGATCGCCGAGGACGAGCAACGGCTCGCCCATCCCGGCGATCCTCCGCAGCGCGGATACGGCGCCGTGCACATCGGATACGATCAGCATCGGCCCACCTTCGGTGAGTCGCCCGCACGGAGGGTGCGACCTTCCTGCAGCAACAGAAGGATGGCGACCATCATGTCAGCGTAGGCCCCTCATCCGCACGTCCGACCGCCGCCCGCTTGAGTTCAACGCGGACCCGACCGTCCGATTCGCCGGAGAGCGCCTGCCGGATCGCCGCTTCACCGATCGGCGTTGCATACTCACCGACCGCCCAAGCCGCGTGCGCTCGCAGGAGCCAGTCCGGATGACCGAGGTGACCGATCACGATCGGCTCGAGCGACGCGGAGCGATCATTGCCCGCCGCGACAAGCGCGTTGCGGCGCAGGATCCGGGGGCGGCGCGACGGAAGGTAGAAGTGGCCGAAGCGTTCGAGAAGCTCGTCATCGGTCGCTCCGAGTATGTCGACGATGCGAGGGCCGGTCACCCACGGCGCGATGTCGATCACACGAGTGCCGGGGGGACATGACGTCAGACAGTCATCACACCCGTAGAGGCGATCCGCGACGGCTTGGCGAATCTCGAGCGGGATCATTCCAGGTCGCTGGAGGTGGTAGGCAAGGCAGCGACGGACGTCGAGTACGCCGTTGTCCAGGATGGCTCCGGTCGGACACGCGGGGATGCATGCGATGCACGTGCCGCACGACCGCACCATCGGATCATCGACCTCGAGCAGCGCGTCGGTCGCGACCGACCCGAGGAGCACCCACGGTCCGGACGCCGGAACGAGCACCATCGTGCTCCTCCCCCACCATGCGATTCCGGCCCGCACAGCCGCAGCACGGTCGACCAGGCGTGAGTCGTCGGAGAGGGCAACGGCCCGTGCTCCGATCGATTCGAGGGCTTCGACGATCGAGGCGAGCGCCGCTCGGAGCTCCACGTAGCGGTCGCCGTCGGCGAAACGGGCGACGCGCACATCTCCGGCACGGCGCAGTGCACGCCCCGCTGCGGGTTCGTAGGCGTACGCGACCGACACCAACCGACGCGCCCACGGAAATGAGCGCCGAACGTCGGCCTCCACCTCCGGGTCCCGGTAGGTGAACGCCAGTTCGGCAGCAAGGCCGCCGGCGCGTCGACGGGCCATCGTCTCGGCGACACCGTCGAAGGGTTCGGCGCTCGTCACCCCGAACCCGACGCACCCACCGG
>JAHEEL010000140.1 GCA_024640745.1 Actinomycetes bacterium | reverse complement strand
CCCCGCTGCGGCACGCGAAGCGAAACTCGGCTCCCCCGCCGTTCCGTGAGCCACCGACCGCGTACCTCGGCATCGTCGGGCAGCTCCTGCACGAGCACCTCGCGAGGCGGCCGCTCCGACCCATAGAGCGCCGTCACGAGGATGCCGATGAGCGCGGCGGTGTCGACGTCTTCAACCCGGTCGATCACCGTTGCCTTGCGCCCGGTGATGCGACCCCGGCGAACGTGGAGCACAACGAGTGCCGCCTCCAGCTCGTCGTCGGCGACGGCCAGCACGTCGAAGTCGTCGGGACGTTCGGTCACCAGCTCCTGGCGTTCCATCGCTGCGGAGACGGCGCTGAGCCGGTCGCGAAGCCGTGCGGCCTGCTCGTAGCGCTGATCCTCGGCCGCCGCGTGCATCTCGCGGGTGAGACGGCCGGTGACCTCCTCCGATGCTCCCTCGAAGAACGAGGCCAGCCCTTCCACGAGCTCGCGGTAGTCGGCCGGTTCCACCTCGCCGACGCATGGACCGGCGCACTTCTCGATGTGGAACAACAGGCAGGGCCGGCCCGCGGCCTCATGCCGCCGGAACTTCGCATCGGTGCAGGTGCGTACGGGGAAGGTCCGGAGCATCAGATCGAGCGTTTGACGAATCGCATAGGCATGGGCGTATGGACCGAAGTACCGAACTCCCCGGCGGCGCTTCCCCCGTACGACCAGCGCACGCGGCCACTCCTGGTCGACGGTGAGCGCCAAATAGGGAAAGCTCTTGTCGTCGCGGAGTCGAATGTTGTACCGCGGTTGATGCTCTTGGACCAGCGAGTATTCGGCCATGATCGCGTCGACTTCGGACGGCGTCACGATCCAGTCGACACTCGCTGCGGCGTCTACCAGCGACGCCGTCTTGCCACGAACATCCGCGCCGAAGTAGTTGGCGAGTCGTCTTCTCAGCGACTTTGCCTTGCCGACGTAGAGCACCGCGCCGTGCTCGTCCCGGAACAGGTAGACACCGGGACCGTCCGGAATCTCTGACGGGGGCGGACGGCGCAACATCGATACGGATGGTATCGGGTGACCGGTGATTCAGCGTCGGGCTGCGGCGCGAGCGCCGTGGGCTCGGGTCGAAGCGCCGTAGCCACCCCGGGTGCCGGTGTGAAGCGCAGGGGGAATCACTCGCCGGCTACGTCGGCCGTGACCGGGTGCGCCTTCGATGTCGGTACCACCATGCGGCGACGAGAGCAATCGAGGCAACGGTCAACGCGATTCCGGCCGTCTCGGGCCCGGAACGCTCGAACGTCAACACGACGGACTCTTGCTCCGGTACGACGAGCATCAGCGAAGGAGCCGCCCGGTACGGCCCGGACGCACCGTTCGCCGTCCAATTGGGGAAGTACGAGACCTTCACAAGATGCGGCGTGCCGATCGCCGTAGTGTCGAACGAGATCCGGTGGTCGTCGATCCGTACATTCGTGACCGCGCCGGGCGCCACCTCCGAGCCACGCGCATCCGTCGCCGGCCGCTCGGCGATCGACGCGACGCGTTCCCATTCGTCCGGCCCGGATTCGGCGAGCCAGTGATCGAGCGCGGTGACGTCGTCGTACCAATCCAGTGCCGCCACTGCGAAATCGTCCGTGCCCGCCCAGACCGACGGCTCGAGGCGCGCCACGTCGATGAGCGGCGATTCGGGAAGCTCGAATACCTCCCAGGGCCCGGCATCGGCCACCGGTATCAGACCCGCCTCGAACGCAGCCGCTGCGGCCACGTCGGTGTAGCTGACGTAGTAGCGAACGGCGTAGAGATCGAGGTGGGCCTTTGCCCGGTCGAAATCCATCGGGTGATAGGCGAGTCCGGGCGTGCGGAGCGACGGTTCTGCGCTCACCTCGCTCTGATTGAGGAAGTTGAATGGCGCGGTCAACGACGAGTCGCGATAGAGGCCCTGCATCGAGGGGTGGTCGGGACTCCAGTAGGGGATGGCCATCAGCGCGCCGTCGCTCCCGTACCGGGCCATGTCGAGGTTGTACTCCCAAATCACTCGGCCCGGCGGCAGGCCGTCGAGCGCCATCATCAGCGCGGCATACTCGTCGTACCCGGATCTGCTCTCGTATCCGGAGAAGCTCGAATCCGCCCAGCGGCTCAGCTCGAGTGCCTGCGGTGTCGTCACCACGATTGCAAGCGCCGCCGTCACTGCCGCGAGTGCTGCGGTCACGTCGCGCTGCGTGAGTACCTGCCTGCCAATCCTCGCGACACCGAGCCCGATGCCGATTCCGGCGAGTACGAACAGCCCGTAGAACCAGTAGGGCAGGAGGCGGATCGCCCAGGTGCGCGAGATCCCGAGCCCCGGCAGTGCCAAATACGCCACGAGTGGGATCGCCGTTAGCGATACGAGGAGACCGACCCGATCCCGGCGGGCGACGGTCCAGGCCAGAGCAAGCGCAGCGATGCCGAGCACAATCGCAATCTCGCCCGGGAACGGCGAGTTGGGACCCGTCAGGTTCCCATTCGGCAACCAGCCGGGATCGGGCATCATGCCCTGTGCCGCGAACCAGGCGAACGGAAGCGCCCAGAAGGCCGCGAGGCCGAACCCCAGCGCCCACGACGCAACGATGGTCCGCACCGCGGATCGTCGAAAGACCAAGAAGACCGCCGTCGCGCATACGACGGCAACCGCCGACGCTACGTGCGACAAGGCCAGCAGTGCGAGGAGAATCCCCGGCAACGGCTCGAACGGTCTCCGTTCGCGAACCGCCCGACCGATCAGACCGATGTAGAGGACTGCAAACGCAATCGACCAGGAGTGGGCGAATCCACCGATCAGCGTCGTCTTGATGTTGCCGCCGAAGTCGACGTAGCTCATCATGAACACGAACAGCCCGCCTCCCATCGATGCAACAGCGGCAACGATGCGGTCGAAGCCGAGCCACCGGACGAGCAGATAGGTGCACCCGGGGAGTGCAACGAGCCCGGCTACGACGGCGATCTTGAAGGCGACCCCGTACGGCAGGAAGACATCGAGAGCGACGATCGAGAGCATGGGCAGCGGCGGATAGAAGAAGAGAACGGGAAAGCCGGCAAACCACGCGTTGCTCCACCCCAAGAGCCGGCCCGAAGCCAGGACGGATTCCTCGAGGATCTGCGGCAGGAGTACGTGCGCGCCAATGTCTCCCCCGGTCGGGGTGTTCGCCCGGAACAACTCGGGGAACTGCACGATCGTCCCGGCATCGGTACCGGAGAAGTCCAACACGCCGAGCGTCGTCACCAGGATGAGCAGCGATGGGATTCCCACCAGGACGGCGATGAACCAACTTGGCGCGTCACGATCGGGCTCCGGTGCGGGGCGTCGACCCCGAAGCGATACGGGTGGAGGGCGGACCGACATCATGCGCTGCTCTCCCCGATGACCGTCCGTCGAGTGGTTATGACGTTGCCGGTGTGCGCCGGTGGAGAATCGAGTCGAGCGCGTGGCTCGACAGATACACGGCGCGCTCGCGCAGGAGCCGCACCTCTCCCGAACCCATCCAGGGTGGCGGAGCGTCGTAGACGTCGACCTCCGGCACCATCGCGCTGATCTCGCTGCTCGAGCGGGCCTTGACGCAGCCCCATACCTGGCCGGTCCCATATTCGAATGCGACGAGGTGGTCCGTCATTGAGAGCCTCCATACGCGACGATCCATTAGCTATCGGCGCAGCCGCGACCGACCTTGAATCAGCGCACCCAGCGAGCACCGAGGAATCGGGGGATGCTCTCTTGACCGGCGTATGACGGTTCTCGCTCGATCGCCGCGCGCCCGAGCGGGGCCTCGAGCAGCTCATCGAGGTGCCATCCCGCGTCGGCTGCGTCCGTCAGGAGATGCGCGACGGAACGGTGATGCATGGCCACCGTACGCTCACCGGCCGGGATCCGACTCGCACCGTCGCTCAAGTACTCGCCCCAGCGCCAGAACACCTCGAGGTCGGGATCCATGAACGGCCCCGACCCGGGTGCGGTGAAGATCGGATGGTTGATGACAACGACCAAAGCGCCGCCGGACGCGACGACGCGCCGAGCCTCCGCGAAGAAGGTGGCGACATCGTCGAGCAAGTCCAAAACGAATACGGACAGAGCGGTGTCGACCGCTTCGTCGCGCAGCCATGCAAGTGACGGCAGCGAGCACAGGGCTACCGGGCACACCGCGCGTGCATCGGTCAGGAGTTGCTCCGAGCGATCACATCCGAACACGGGTGCGCCGTGATCGGCGAGTCGTTTGAGCCACTGGCCGTCACCGCAGCCGAGCTCGAGCACGGTACCGGCGGACGGGCCCATCAACTGGTCAACCATGGGAGCAACGTCCTCCCGATAGACCGGGTCGGTCGCAACCTCGGCGCGCCACCACGCAGCAACGTCGTCCCAATTGGCTATTGGATCGCTCATCAGACGCTCACTTCGTCCCGTCGACCGGGCCTCCGCCTCCAGACCCAGGCGATGACGAGAACGAGGGATGTGAAGGTGATCACCAAGCCAAGGTACTCGACCCGTGATCGCGAGAATTCGAGCACGACGGATTGCTCGGTCGGCACGACGATCATCAACGACGGCGCGGCCCGGTACGGACCTTCGGCGCCTTTGGCGGTCCAGTTCGGGAAGTAGGACATCTTGATCAGGTGTGGTACGCCGACCGCGGCGGTTTCGAACGAGATGCGATGAGCGTCGAATACCACATCGCTCACGGCGGCAGCGGCCGCCGACTCGTCCAGCAGGTGAACTTCACGCCGTTCTTCGACCTTGTCCACCCTCGGCCAGTCCTGCGGGCCGTCGGCCACCAGCCACTGGTCCAGGCGCTCGACGTCGTCGTACCAGTCGAGCGATGCCTTCGTGAACCCGCCGTGTCCGTTCCATACCGACGGTGTGAAGCGGCCGGCTTCGACGAGATCGCTCGACGGCAGGGCGAAGACGACCCACGGCGAAGCGTCCGCGACGGTGTCGAGCCCCGCAGCACGGGCGGCGGCCGCCGCCTCCGGGGTGAACGAGACGTAGTAGCGGGCACCGTACAGCGCAAGGTGGGCGATCCCGCGATCGAAGTCCATCCCGGAGTAGCGCAGGCCGGCAATCCGCCGCGAGCTCTGGAACCCAACCTCACTGGCGTTGATGAGATTGAACGGCGTCGTCAACGACGACTCCTGATACACCCCCGCCATCGAAGGATGCTCCGAGCTCCAGTACGGGAAGAGCATGAGGGCGAGTTGGGTGCCGTAGCGATACATCGCGTCGTTCTCTTCCCACATGATGCGGCCGGGCGGAAGATCGTCGATCGTCTGCATCAATGCGTCGTACTCCCCGAACGCCGCCTTCCCTTCGTACCCGGTGAAGTCCCATGCCACCCAGTGCGTCACATCGCGCACCAGCGCCACGCTGAATAGCGCTACGAGCGCTGCGGCCACCAGGGCATAGCGTGCCGCTCCGTTGCTCGCCGCAGTGCGCATCCGGCCGAGCGCGACGGCGCCGGCACCCACAGCGATCCCGGCGAAGAGATACACCGTCACATACCAATACGGCAATAGGCGACCGTTGTTGAGCACACCGACGCCAATCCAGGGAAGCAGGAAGTAACCGACCAGCGCGACTACCCCAAGCGAGATCAGCGGGGCCACCTCGGCGCGTCGGACCACGCACCACGCCACGCCACCGACCGCAAGCAGCACCGCGGGGACGATCTCGAGCGGCACCGGGGATTCGGCGCCGACGAGGTTCGTCACGGCGCCCCACCGCATGTCGGTCGTCAGCCCCTGCATGACCCGCACGACGAACGGCACCGACCAGAACGCGGTGAGACCGAAGCCGACGAGCCAGGAGGTGCCGACGGTTCGAGCGCTTCGCCGCCGGAGGAGCCACGGGACGGTGGCTGCAACGACGACGATCGTCGAGACGACGTGCGACAGGGTGACGAGGGCGAGGACCACGCCGGGCCACGCCTGCACGCGGCCGCCCGCCCGGACATCTCAGGAATCCAGCGCGAGATACGCCAGGGCCAGCGTCAATGACCAGGAAAATGAGAATTCGCCGGCGAGGGTCGACTTGATGTTGCCGCCGAAGATGTCGTAGCTCTCCATGAACACGAACGCGGCAGCGCCGGAAGCAGCGACGGCAGCGACGAGCCGATCGACCCCCATCGAGCGGACCAGGAAGTAGCCGGCTGCCGGGAGCGCAACGAGGCCCGCAGAGACAACGATCTTGAG
>JAHEEL010000139.1 GCA_024640745.1 Actinomycetes bacterium | reverse complement strand
TATGGGACAAGAGCCGTTACCGCCCTTGACCGATACCCTGCGCGATCATGTGGGCGCGTCCGACGGTGAAGTCAGGCAGCTAGTTGCCGTGGATTATCAGTCGATACTCGATCATGTCCATCAGACCCTGTTTCCGCGTGTCTACGTGGAAATCGGCGTTCACCACGGCGACACGCTCTCCCTCGCCCTACCGTGCACGGACGCGATTGGCGTGGACCCTCAGAATCAACTGCTGGTTGCTCTGAACTCGAACGCCCATCTCGAGGAGTGCACGTCTGACGACTTCTTCGAACATGGTGTGAGCGAACGCCTGCTCGAGGGGCGACCAATCGACATGGCTTTCGTTGATGGCATGCACCTGTTCGAGTTCGCGTTGCGGGACATCTTGAATTGCGAGCGGTTGGCCGGACCCAACTCGGTCATCTTCACTCACGATTGCCTGCCGAGGTCACGCGAGGAGGCCTCGCGCGAGCGTGTGAGCTCCGTCTGGACGGGAGACGTCTGGAAGTCGCTGTGGGTACTCGCCACCCAGCGGCCTGATCTCGACATCACCATCCTGCGTGCGCCACCTACGGGTTTGGCGATGATACGCAACCTGGATCCGAGCTCAGCGGCACTAGACCCCAGCGATCCTGCGATTCTCCAAATGGCGGCAGAGTTGCCGTACTCTGCGATCGAGCACGAGCTACTGACTCGTGTTCGGGTGTTGGAGCCTCGCTGGGAGGATATTGAGGCGCTGTTGCCGCCGCAGTATCAAGTGCGAGACGACCGGGATGCGCTTCTTCGGCAACGCCAGTCGGCGCGTCGGGATGTCGCCACACAGGTCAGGTGGTTCCGTCACAGAGCACTCGGCTCTCAAGCCGGCCGCGCCGCACTACGACTGAGGCGAAGAGCACTTGACGCGCTTCGGCGCCCTGGAGCCGGCTCGCTGTGACCATTCGCTCCTCCTGATGCAGATACCCTTCGCCGAGTGGACTTGTCCGTCGTGATCTGTGCGCACAACGAAGAGCGTCATCTTGTTGACCAGCTCACAGCACTGATCGAACAGCCGACGCGGCACCTTGTCGAGATCATCGTGGTCGACAACAAATCCACCGACTCGACGCCGTCCATCGTGCACGAGTTCGAGCAACGTGACGCTCGCACCCGTCTCGTTACCGCCAACGAACGTGCCGACAAGAGCTACGCGATGAATGCCGGCGTCAAGGCCTCGACCGCCGACAGGATCGCCTTCTGTGACGGCGACGACATCGTCAGCACTGGTTGGCTCGACGCGATGGCATCCTCTCTCGAAGGACACCGCGTGATCACCGGGCCACACGAACTCGACCTCCTCAACCCGCGTTGGCTGGCCGACTCGCGAGGCCGTTCGATGGAGGAGGACGCGGTCGGCAGCTTCGCCGGCATCTTTCCCTGCATCAGAGGCGCAAGCTGGGGCGTCCGGCGCTCCGTGTGGGACCAACTCGGAGGGATGAACGAGCGGTACCACCCGGTCGAGGACATCGAGTTCTCGTTCCGGTGCTGGCTCGAAGGCATCGATATCGCCGGAGTCCCCGATGCGATGATCCACTACCGGTATCGGGACTCCACGAGGGCACTCTGGCGGCAAGGATTCGCCTACGGTTCACATCGACCACTGATCGCTCGGCTCGTAGCCGAGTCCGGACGAGGCAAGATCCCCAGGTTTGCCGGATGGAAGTCGTGGCTGATGCTGGTCGCCCGCCTGCCGTGGGTGATCCGCAGCGAGCAACGAGCGGCGTGGGTCTGGACGGCCGGAAATCGCATTGGACAGCTCGTGGGCTCTGTTCGATACCGGCACGTGATGCTCTGATGGGTACTCCATCTCGCTCCAGGCCCCAGCGCACCCCGCGCGCCGTGCTCTTCGGACGCGGCCTCCGCAACCGCGCCCTGCGCGGAATTGGCATAACGATGGCTGCGCGACGGCGGAGGCGGCGCCCCACCCGCTACCGGCCGGGAGTCACGGTTCTGACGGTCAACTGGAACTCGCTGTCGTTTCTGCGCGTGATGCTCGACGCCGTCCGCGCGCTCTCACCGCTCGAGGTGGAGATCGTGGTCGTAGACAATGGATCGTCCGACGGCTCGCTCGAGTACCTCGCTCAGCGCGACGACGTGAAGGTCGTCTCATTACCGTTCAACTTCGGCCATGGGGTCGCCCTCGACCTCGCCGTTCCCCGCATCGACACGGAATACCTGGCGGTGTTCGATGTCGATGCGTTTCCCGTGAGCGACCGCTGGCTCCCGGAGTCGATTGCTGCGCTCGAGTCGGGCGCAAACGTCGCCGGCGCCTACATGCACCGCAACTACATCCATCCGTGCTTCTTCGTGACCCGCACCGAGTCAATCCATGAACTCGGGCTGACGTTCCGTCCGGTCGGCCGGATGCGCAGCCGGCTCCGCCGTGCGCCGCTGTTCATGGACGTCGCCGAAGGGCTCTGCCAGCGCCTGATCGTCCACCGTGGTGGCAGCTCGTCGCTGCACCGATTCCCGATCACGTCACTTCGCGGACCGGGGATGGCCGGAGCCATCTTCGGTGACCTCGTGTACCACAACCAAGGAGCTACGTGGGGGCCCCGCCGCGCGGCGGCGCCCGACGATTGGCACGAGGCTGTGAGGCAACATCTCACTGGCGTCGCAGGTGACGAAGCACCGGCCGGGAGACCCGGAGACGGCGAGTGAGCCGGGCGACGCTCGTCTACAGGGGACAATTCGATCTCGAAGCCTCTCGGGTCATGTTCCTCATGGATGCAGCGGCGGACCAGTTCGGACCCGTCGATGTCGTCCTGCTCCAGCCGTTCGAAGGGCGCGGGCGCGCGGTTTTCGAGAGCTACGCCGCTACGTCGCCAGCGGTCCGTTCGTCACAGGTGGTCGCTGCACCGCGTGCCTCGGCGCGGAAGGTGCGGCGACACTTGGAAGAACTGCTGGATCGAGATCACACACTGATCGCCGTCGGCTTCAGCGTCACCGGCTTCCTCCCACGACGCAAGTGCGACGTCTGGTGCGTCAACGGCATCCCTGAGGAACGACTCCTCAGCTCGACCAGCCCGTACTCGAGGCTCGCAGTGAAGTGGGACTGGGCCACTGCACGCCGGTCCACCGCAGATGTAGCCGTCGTAGTCTCCGATCCGATGGCACGGCTCATCGAACACCGTCTGGGGCTGCAGACCGCTGTAGTGCCGAATGCTGTCGACCGTGAGCTCTTCCACCGGCCCGGTGGCCACACCTCGCGCTATCTCACCTACCAGGGCGGCGGCTCGCCCTGGCAAGGGCTCGACCGTTTGGCAGACGTCTGGTCAGAACTTCATCGCGCCGACGCCGACCTCCGCTTCAGAATCATCAGCCGCGATCCACGGGCACACGCGCTCGCCAATGGTCTTGCACCCGACGTCGTGGACGTCACCGCTGCCGACGGACATGTCGAGGTCTGCGCACTACTGGCTGAGGCACGACTTGGATTTCTCTACCGGCCGCCTTGCTTGGTCAACGAGGTCTCGTTCCCGATGAAGCTCGGCGAGTATCTGGCATGTGAAGTCCCGGTCGTCGCCAGCCGGTGCGGTTGGGACGTGGAACGAGTGCTATCGGAGCATGGAGCCGGGCTCATCGTCGAATGGGACGATCCGCCTACAGCAACGGCTTCACGGATTCTCGAGTATTTGTCAGAGATCGAGTCCGCGGGTACTCAGGAAGTGCACGCTGCTGCTGTAGCGCTCGATCGCAACTCATGGTCCCAGGAGTTCGGACGGGCGTTGTGTGCTGTCGAACGCGCCCAGGAGCAGGCGCTGTGAGGCACGGGTTCGCCGGGCGCATTGCCGTGGTTCTCGGAACACGGCCCGAGATCATCAAGATGGCGGAGGTCGTGCGGCTCCTCGGTGATCGCGCCTTCGTCGTGCACAGCGGTCAGCACTGGGACGAGATGATGTCCGGGCACTTCATGGAACATCTCGCGTTGCCGCAGCCCGAGCTGTCGCTCAACGTCGGCGGCTCGACCCGAGCCGCCCAGATCGCCGGCACGCTCACCGGTATCGATGAAGCGTTTGCCAGCGATCGACCCGACGCAATCGTCGTGCAAGGAGACACGAACACGGTGGTGGGCGGTGCCCTTGTCGCCAACTCCATCGACATCCCGCTCGTCCACGTCGAAGCGGGGCTTCGCAGCTTCGACCGCGCCATGCCGGAAGAGCACAACCGAGTGATTGCCGATCATCTCGCCGATCTCTGCCTCGCCCCCACCGACCAGGCACGACAGAACCTGATCAGCGAGAACATCCCGGCGGAACGAATCGTCGTGACGGGCAATACGGTCGTCGGAGCTGTCGAGCGCGCCCTCGCAGAAGGCAGAGACGCCGCTGCCCAGCTGCTCCACCAACATCAGCTCGGCGCTGACGACGACTACATCGTGGCGACAATTCATCGGCCAGAGAACACCGACGAGCCCGAGCGGCTCGGCCAGATTCTGCGCTCACTGCAGGAGCTCTCCCAAGCGTGCCCGGTCCTGATGCCGCTACACCCCAGAACGCGGCAACGCGCCGAGAGTTACGGGCTCAGCGAGCTCTTGGACGACCTCACGACCCTCGGACCACTTGGATATGACGAGTTCGTCTCGCTCAGCGCCGGTGCGGCGCTGGTGATTTCTGACTCTGGCGGGGTGCAGGAGGAGGCGAGCGTTTGGAAGCGGCCGGTCATCGTGGTGCGACGCTCGACCGAACGCCCGGAAGTGATCGGCTCGTTCGCGACGCTCTGCGACGATCCCTGGAGACTCACCGAGCTCGGCGAGAGGATCCTCGAGGACGGTCTGCAGATCCGGCAAGGTCTTGCGACCGTCCCGTCGCCGTACGGTGACGGCAGTGCTGCAGCCCAATGCGTTCGTGCCATCGAGGCGCTGCTCGGCTGACGACTCCGGCCGCCAGGTGGTCAGCTGGGGCTCCATCAGCTGCGGCGGTCAGCGAGCGGTCGAACCTGCCTGGTGCTCGTCGAGCAGGGCGAGCAAGGCGACGACGGCGTCCGCTGCCTCGCCGCGGGTGCCGGCGACCGCCGGTGCGGAGTGGCTGATCGCCAGCGCCGCTTCGAGCGCTTCGTCGGGTCGTGATCGGGCGCAGACCGTGTTGGCGATCAACGCCATCACGGCCTCGGCGCCGCTGATCGGCGCCCATGACATCCTGGCGTGGGGATCGTAGGCGACGATCGCCACCAACCCGATCGGTACCGGGCCGGAGGCGACCGTCAGAGCGAGTCGATCGATACCCCCGTCGGCACGCCGAACCCGTACCGGGCGGCGCCACCCCGTGACCAGGCCGCTGACCGGATCGACCAGTGCGTATTCGTCGGTCAGCACCCTGGCGCCGGCATCGGCGGCAGCGACGCACAGGCTGCTCTTGCCGACCCCGGATGCGCCGGGTACCAGCAGCGCCCCCGCGCCCCTGATCACCGCCGCGGCGTGAATCGCCACCAGCCCACTCAGCCGTTCGGCGGCGAACAGCGCCAACTCCGATTCGACACGCTCCCAGCCTCCGCCCGTCGGGGCTCCGTCGACGGTCACGGTCGGCTCGCCGCCAGGACCGGACGAACCGACCACGATCCGCAGATCGGGTCGCCGGATCGGCACCTCCGAGCGGATCAGACCGAGTGGCGGCCACCGTTCGGACACCCCCGTCCGTGCCGCACGATGGTGGTCGATCTCGACGGTCGAACCGTCCTCGGCGACCCCCCAACACGTCACCATCGAACATCCCCGACAAGTCGCCGGCCGGCGTCACCCGGCTCGGCGTTCGAGAGCAGCGGCGGCGACACGACCCGGATCGTACCGATGAAGTTCGGTTGAAACAGACTTGAAGAAATCTTGCATACTCCACACAGAACAGTAGAATCTTCCGTCAAACACAGGTGGGAGAACGATGCGGTTTGGTGTGAAGCGTCACGTTCGTGTCAGGGAGATCGGCGATGAAATCATCGTGCTCGACTCGTCTGGCGCGGTCGTGCACCGGTTGACCGGCCATGCGGTCGAGGCACTCCGGCTCGCCCAACAGGGCATCGTCGAGCACCAGCTCCCTGGGTATCTGGCCGCGGCGATGAACGCCCTGGTCGACGCCGGCATCGTCACCACCAGCGACCAGTCACGTCGCGCGTTCCTGCTGAAAGCGGGCGGCGCCCTGGCCGGAGCGGGCATCATCAGCGTTGCCCTG
>JAHEEL010000138.1 GCA_024640745.1 Actinomycetes bacterium | reverse complement strand
GCGCCTCCGCGGCGCTGACGCTGAGCGCACTGCCCTTCGATGGCCCGATCGGCGCTGTCCGGCTCGCGCTCATCGACGGCGCGTGGGTTCCGTTCCCGACCTACGACCTGCTCGAAGACGAGGTGCTCGACCTCGTTGTTGCCGGCAAGCGGAACAACGCAGGAGAGATCGACATTGCGATGGTCGAGGCCGGCGCCACCGAGAACGGGTACCGGCTCGTCCAGGATGGTCAGCAGCCCAGCGATGAAGCGACGGTTGCGCACGGACTCGAAGAGGCCAAGGGCTACATTGCCACGCTCATCGACCTCCAACTCCAGCTGCTCGAGGCCGTTGGGCCCGCCGCCCCGGTCGAGTGGCCGATCTTCGAGGACTACTCGCCGGAGATGTACGACCGGGTTGAGGCGATCGCAAAGCCGAAGCTCGAAGCGCTCGGCACGATCACCGACAAAACCGAACGGCTTGCGTCCGAGGCGGCCACGAAGGAAGAGGTGCTCGCCGAGCTCGGTCTCGACGAGGACGATGCGGACGGTGCCCGAGCGGCATCGAACGCCTATCGAGGCGTGCAGAAGCAGGTGATGCGGTCACGCGTCGTCGCCGACGGGGTGCGCCTCGACGGTCGCGGTGTCACCGACATCCGCGAAATCGACGTCAAGGTCGGCGTCATTCCGCAGGCTCACGGCTCCGGCCTCTTCCAGCGCGGTGAGACGCAGGTCCTCAACGTCACGACGCTCGGAATGATGAAGATGGAGCAGATGCTCGACACGATCTCCATCGAGGACTCCAAGCGCTACATGCATCACTACAACATGCCGCCGTTCGCCACCGGCGAAGCGGGTTTCATGCGCGGACCAAAGCGTCGCGAGATCGGACACGGAGCGCTGGCTGAGAAGGCATTGCTCCCCGTCATCCCGGATGACGAGGAGTTCCCATACGCGTTCCGCCTCGTCTCCGAAGTGCTCATGTCGAACGGGTCTTCGTCGATGGCGTCGGTCTGCGGATCATCGATGTCGCTCATGGACGCCGGCGTTCCGATCGCGTCACCGGTCGCTGGAATCGCGATGGGGCTGATCAATCACGACGGCGAGTTCGTCACACTGACCGACATCCTTGGCGCCGAAGACGCATTGGGAGACATGGACTTCAAGGTCGCCGGGACCGATGACATGATCACCGCGTTGCAGCTCGACACGAAGATCGAGTCGCTTCCGGCGCAGGTTCTCATCGACGCGATGAACCAGGCGAAGGACGCGCGGATGTTCATCCTCGGAAAGATGACCGACGTGCTGCCCGCACCGCGGGAAGCGCTTGCCCCGACTGCCCCGAAGATCGAGGCGATCTCGGTCCCGAAGGACAAGATCGGCGAGGTCATCGGCCCGAAGGGCAAGACGATTCGCGAACTCGAAGAGGAGACCGGCGCCACGATCGAGATCGAGGACGACGGCACGATCCGTGTCGGCGCTCCCGACACGACGTCGCTCGAGCTCGCCAAGGAGCGGATCCTGGCTATTGGGTATCCGCCGGAGGCGAACGTCGGCGAGACGTACGAGGGCGAAGTCGTGAACATCACGAAGTTCGGAGCGTTCGTCAACATCCTTCCCGGTCGCGACGGCCTGCTGCACATCTCCAAGATCGGTGGTGGGAAGCGCATCGATCGGGTCGAGGACGTGCTTGCCCTCGGTGACAAGGTCGAAGTCGTCGTTCGCGAGATCGACGACCGTGGCAAGGTGAGCCTCGACCTCGCCAACGCCCCCGAGCCCGCTGGAGGGGGCTCGGAGCAGAAGAGCGATGATCGTGGCGAGAGTGATCGGGATCGTGGGCGTGGACGCGACCGCGGACGCGACCGTGGACGCGGCCGTGATCGTGATCAGCGCGATCGCGGGCGTGCTCGCGGCGGTGACCGCGGGAGCGACGGGGGCGATGCAGCCAAACCCGGGCGCACCGTCGTGTCGTTCGAAGACGAGTTCGAGGACGGTCTCTCGTAGCGAGAACCGGCCGTCGGCATTCGGAAGCCCCGGGTTGTGCCCGGGGCTTCCCGCGTCTGGGACTCGAGGCTGGTCAGTCGTCGAGCACGAAGGTGAGCTTCATGTCGACGCGGAAGTGCTTGATGGTCCCGTCTTCGGCGAGCACGACCTTCTGCTCGGAGATCCAGGCTCCCCGGACGTTGTTGATGGTCTGTTGCGCCTTGGCGATTCCTTTGCGGATCGCATCCTCGAAACTCCCGGGGGATGTAGAGGTGATTTCGACCACCTTCGCAATCGACACGAACCGGCTCCTTTCGTTGCTCCACCTCTACGATACCGCAACTTGAGAATCGAACATATGTTCGATAGGATGTTCGTCCGGCAGGTCGCGGACACCGATGGGAGAACCGGCGAGATGGCAAGTGAGCAGGGAGTCGCCGGTCGTCGGTTGCCGATCGACGATCTCATGTCTCGAGTCTCGAGTCTCGAGCCTCGATCTTCCATCGAGAAGACAGAACTGGTGGAACCTTCCTCTCAGATCCCCGCGCTCCTCCCCGGTCAAGTGGGGGTTTTGGCTGGGGACCCGGGGCTCGGCATGACCCGGCTCGGGTTGGTCATGCTCTCCGACTATGCCGGAGCGGGCGCGGTCGCCTACCTCGATGTGCGCGGATGGCTGAGCCCGCTCGCGGCGTGGGAGGTCGGGATCGAACCCGATCGTCTGGTGATTGCTCGCTGCGGCGAGGTCGTCCGTTGGGGGAAGGCGGTGGCCGCTCTCCTCGATGGCGCAACAGCCGTGCTGGCCGAAGTGCCGGCCGGGGCGAAGGATGCCTCGATCAGGAAGCTTGCGGCGCTTGCACGAAACCGGGGGACCACGCTGCTGCTACGACCGCTCAAACATGCCGTTCCAGCGGGTATTGCGCATCTGACCCTCGAGGCTCGTGAGACTGCATGGAGCGGCGCAGTGGACGGGCACGGCCGGATCGAGCGGAGGAGGACACGGCTGACCGCTTCAGGGAAAGCCATGCAAGGGATGACCCGAACGATCGAGATGGAGGACGATGGCTCGAACACTCTGCGTGTGGTACCCGGAGTGGCCGCTGCGGAGACCCGGAGCGTCGCCGGATGAGCCCGGACAGGCGATTGGTACCGATGGCCGGGTCGAGGCAGTAAACGCTGCAGCGATCGCCGCCGGGATCCGTCGCGGGATGCGACGCGGTGAGGCCGAAGGGATCTGTCCGCTGGTCGTGACGATCGAACGCGACTACTCGGCAGAGATGATCGCGTTCGAGCCGGTGGTTACGGCGATCGAGGATCTCATCCCGAACGTCGAGGTCGTCGAACCCGGCCTGGTCTTCGTTCCGGTGTCCGGGGCCGTCGGCTACTACGGCGGAGAAAGCTCGCTTGCCGAACGGGTAGCAAAAGAGATCGATCGGACTGCCGGTGGGGGGTTCTTGATCGGCATTGCGGAAGGCCCGTTTGCTGCGAGACAAGCGGCCGCGAGGGCGAACGGCAAACCACCGATCTTGACCATCGAAGACGATGAGGCGTTCCTCGCTTCGCTCGACATCTCGACGGTCGGCAGGGAAGAACTCGTGGCCACGTTCCGGTGGCTCGGCATCACCACCCTCGGAGAACTCGCTCGCCTCCCCGGCAGTGCCGTTTCCTCCCGGTTCGGAACTGCCGGTCTCGAAGCGCATCGACTCGCTTCCGGTCGAGATCGCGCGGTGAGTCCCCGTGATCTGCCCGTCGACCTCACCGTCTCCGAGCGATTCTCGCCGCCGCTCGAGGATCTCGAACAGGCGGCGTTCGTAGCACGGGCAATGGCCGGCAGGCTCGTTGAAGCGCTTGCCTCGCTCGGAACGGCACCGTTCCGGATCGTTGTGGAGGCGGAAGCAGCGGATGGGACGATCCGCTCGCGAACGTGGTTGAGCTCCGATCCGCTGGATGATCGGGCCATCGCCGATCGCGTGAGGTGGCAGCTTCGAGCATGGATCGACGGGGTCGGAGCCGGGATACGAGGCGGTCTCGTCGCTCTCCGTATCGAACCGGCGAACCTCTCCGGGGCCGGCCGTCAGCTCTCGCTCGGGGAGGACGCGCGCGCGGCATCGGAAACGCATCGCGCGTTCGCCGAGACGCAGGCGATCGTCGGTCGTGACGGCTTGCTCCAGGCTCACCCGCAGGGCGGCCGTGAGCCGGGCGAGCGGGTCATCTGGCACCGCTGGGGTGAGGAGCCGGTCGTTCGCCGGGATCCGAACGCGCCCTGGCCGGGGAGAATTCCCGGACCATCACCGACGCTCGTTCCTCCGGCTCCACAGCCGTTTCACATCGAGTGGGACGGTGGGATGCCTTCCCGTGTTCGGCTGGGCAGCCGGTGGGTGACGGTCCGATCGTGGGCCGGACCGTGGAGGAAGGTCGGGAGATGGTGGAAGGGCGAGGAGCCGGGCGATCAATATCAGATCGTCACTTCGGCCGGTGCGTTTCTCTGCGAAGTGAGAGGTGGGGAGGCGTGGTTGACCGGGATCTACGACTGATTCTGCCGGTCGCTGCGCATCTCTTCGTAGATCGCCGACATCTGGTCGTGCATCTGCTTGGTCAGTGGCGTGATGTCCCGGAAGGTGAGGTCTTTCGTCTCGATGGTTTCGAGAATCCTCACCGATACCCGACCCGGGTAGACGAGGATCGATCCCGGCGGGTTGATGTCGAAGGTTCCTGCGATCACGACCGGCAGCAAGTCGGCGCCGTTGTCGATGGCAAGGCGCGCTGCCCCCTTGTGGAAGTCTCCCATGTCACCGGTACGGCTGCGCGTTCCCTCGGCGAAGACCATCAGCGAGTACCCGCGTCGATACGTCTCGCGCGCTGCGTCGTTGATCGCCTGGCGTGTCGACCGTGCGCCACCGCGGTCGACCTTGACGATTCCCACCGTGTCCATGCCGGGCCCGAGCAGCGGAATCTTGTAGAGCTCCTTCTTGGCGAGGAAGCGGATGGGAGTAGGGATCGCCAGGAACAGCACGGGGATATCGAAGTTCGAGATGTGGTTGGCCACCACGACGTAGTGCCGATCGGGATCGACGTGCTCGGCGCCCTCCACGTGCATCACGAGCGGAGGGATCCGCACAAAGCGCCGTGCCCAGCCTTGGATGATCTGTTCGAGTCTCGGGTCGTCCTTGGTGCGCCTTCCGATCCACATCACACGCAAGGCCTGCACCATCGTGTCGAAGAAGAACAGAGGTACGAGGGCGAACGTGCGAATCGCCGCTTTGAGGGATGGAACCATGGGTCGGTAGCGTAGCGACCGCCCGGGGAGGTACACCATGAAGCACCGACGGTTCTCCGTCGATCAGGCGCGAAGGATTGCGCTGGCTGCCCAGGGCTTTGCTGTGCCGCGGCCCACCGGGCGGATCGATGTGCGCCACTTCCGTCGCGTGTTCGGTCATGTCGGTCTGCTCCAACTCGATTCGGTCAACGTGCTCGAGCGTTCCCACTACCTGCCGGTGTTCTCGCGCCTCGGGTCGTACGATCGGCGAGCATTCGACCGCTGGACGGCGAAATCCGGGGAGTTGTTCGAGTACTGGGGGCATGAGGCATCACTCATCCCCGTTGCGCACTATCCGATGTTCCGGTTCCGCATGGATGAGATGCAGCCGTGGGGGAGCGTCCGACGCCTGCTCGAGGAGCGGCCCGGCTACGTCGATCGTGTCTTCGAGGAGGTCGGGCGACGCGGACCTCTCACCGTGTCGGATCTCGACGATCCCGGCGAGCGAGGCGGGCCATGGTGGGGCTACGCCCCGGGCAAGCAAGCGCTCGAGTGGCTCTTCGCTTCGGGTCGCGTAGCCGCCACTCGCACCTCCTCGTTCGGCCGCCTCTACGACCTGCCCGAGCGCGTGCTGCCGGAATGGGTCCTGCGGAAGCAAGCGCCCGGCCGGGAGCAGGCCTATCGCGGCCTCCTGGTCGACGCGGTGCGACACCACGGTGTCGGAACCGCTGCCGATCTGGCGGACTACTACCGTCTCCACGTCCCGACGGCTCGTACCGTCCTCGCCGAACTCGCGAACGACGGATTGGTGAAGCCGGCGAGCGTGGAAGGTTGGCCGCAGCGGGCTTATGTGGCTCCCGATGTCGCAATTCCGAGACGTTCGACCGGAACCGCGCTGCTGAGCCCGTTCGATTCGTTGGTATGGAATCGCGACCGAGTCGAGCGGCTCTTTGGATTCCGGTATCGCATCGAGATCTACGTCCCTCGTGGTCAGCGCGTCCACGGCTACTACGTGCTCCCGTTCCTCCTCGGCGGCGAGCTCGTGGCGCGGGTGGATCTCAAGGCCGATCGGAA
>JAHEEL010000137.1 GCA_024640745.1 Actinomycetes bacterium | reverse complement strand
CGGATCTCGGCGACCTGTTGGGCGACCGACTCGAACGAGCCCCCACGCGGCGATCTTCGCGCTGCAACCGATCCGAGGGGATCGAGGAGACCGAGATCCTCGGCAGCGAAGAGCGGATGGGCCCCGGCCAACTCGTCCGCGGTCGCGCTATCGAGCTCGCGTGCCTCGGCCTTGAGGTGAGCCACGAGCCCTCCGACTGCGGCGTGGGCCTCGCGGAACGGCACACCCCTGGCCACTAGTGCCTCGGCCAGATCGAGCGCAACCACCCACGAACGCGGCTCCGGGGGATCGATTTCGGCGGTCTCGATCATGCCCGTGAGTGCAGCGAGTGCCGTGGTCAGCACGTCGTCCGCGTGAAACACCGCCCGCTTGTCCTCCTGCAGGTCGCGGTTGTAGGAGAGCGGAAGGCCCTTCTGCACCGCGAGCAGACCCGTCAGATCGCCGATCACCGTCGCGGCCTTGCCGCGGGCCAGTTCCGCGATATCCGGGTTCTTCTTGTGTGGCAGCGCGGAAGATCCCGTCGTGTACGCGTCGTCGTACTGCGCCCAGCCGAATTCCTCGGTGGACCACAGCACCAACTCCTCCGAGATCCGAGATAGGTGCACCATCGTCTGGGCCGCACAGAACACGTATTCGGAGGCGAAATCCCGCGACGCGACCGCGTCGAGGGAGTTCTCGAACGGCGCGCTGAAGCCGAGACGGTCGGCGACGAGCTCGGGCCGCAACGGCAAGGCACTGCCCGCCGAGGCTCCGGCCCCGAGCGGTGAAACATCGACCCGCTTGCGAGCGTCGGTGAATCGCGCTGCATCGCGCAACAGCATCCAGCAGTACGCGAGCAGATGGTGGCCGAGCGGGATGGCCTGCGCCTGCTGCAGATGTGTGTAGGACGCAACGATCACGTCTTGGGCTTGCTCAGATCGGTCTGCGAGGATGCCGACGAGGTGGTGGATCTGCTCGATACGGTGGTCGATGGCACGGCGTACATAGAGGCGGAGGTCGAGCGCAACCTGGTCGTTGCGCGACCGACCGGTGTGGAGGTGGCCTGCATCAGGACCGATCAACTCGCCCAAACGCCGCTCGACGGCCGTGTGGACGTCCTCATCGGTGTCGCTGAATTCGAATCGCCCGGCATGAGCCTCCTCGAGGATGTGCTCGAGCCCCTGCTCGATACGGATCGCAACGTCCGTTGGCAGCAGCCCGGTCTCGCCCAGCATCGCGGCGTGGGCAATCGAGCCCGTGACATCGTCGACCAACAGCCTGCGATCTGACGAGTCGGTCGTGAATCGCCACAGCGACTCCCCCAGCCCCGACGAGAAGCGCCCGCCCCACAGCGTCATGTGCACCGCCACTTTCGGTCGGTCGCCGAGGATGATCGACCCGTGCATGGTCGCCGGCGTTCCTCCGGGTCCCGCCACTTCGCGCAGGGACCGGCGACCGGCGACCGGCGACCCGAGACCGGCAACTCCATGGTCACTCCCCTTCCCCCATTCGCTTCTCGGCAAACGTCCGCAGGCGAAGGCTCTGGAGATGGATGAACCCGTCGGCATCCGCCTGGTTGTAGACGTCGTCGGCTTCGAACGTCACCGTGGCCTCGTCGTAGAGATCGTGGCTCTGCGAGCGGCGGCCTTCGACGACGACCTGGCCCTTGTACAAGCGGAGGCGCGCCTCGCCGTTGACCCGGGTCTGGATGTCATCCATGAAGGCCTGCAGCGCCTCACGCTCCGGCGAGTACCAGAACCCGTTGTAAACCATCTCCGCGTAGCGGTTCGACAATTCGTCGCGGAGATGCGCCACTTCGCGATCGAGCGTGAGCGATTCCACTGCGCGGTGCGCGTGGTAGAGGATCGTCCCTCCCGGTGTTTCGTACACGCCGCGGCTCTTCATGCCGACGAATCGGTTCTCGACGATGTCGATGCGCCCGACGCCGTGCCGGCCGCCGATCTGGTTGAGCAGCGTGAGGAGCTCGACCGGGCCGAGTTCGACACCATCGACCGATACCGGCGTCCCCTCCCGGAAACCGACGGTGATCACCTCGGCGTCGTCGGGGGCGTCCTTCGGGTCGGTGGTCATTCGGAACATACCGGGCGGCGGTGACGCCCACGGATCCTCGAGCACGCCGCCCTCGTAGGAGATGTGCAGGATGTTCGCATCCATCGAGTACGGCATCGAGGGTGTCGTCGGGACTGGGATGCCGAAACGCTGGGCGTAGGCGACGAGGTCGGCGCGACCCTTCATGTCCCACTCCCGCCAGGGAGCGACCACTTTGATGTCGGGCTTGAGCGCGTAGGCCGACAGCTCGAAGCGAACCTGGTCGTTGCCCTTGCCGGTTGCACCATGCGCGATCGCGTCGGCGCCCGTCTCTTCGGCTACCCGCACCAGGCCCTTTGAGATCACCGGGCGAGCAAGCGACGTGCCCATCAGGTAGTAGCCCTCGTAGAGGGCACTCGAGCGAACGGCCGGAAACACGAAGTCTGCGACGAATTCGCGCGTGAGGTCTTCGGTAATCGCCTCCACCGCTCCGGTGGCGATGGCCTTCTCGCGTGCCTCCTCGACCTCATCGCCCTGGCCGACATCGGCGGTGTAGGTCACCACCTCCGCCCCGTACTCCTCGATGATCCAACGGAGGATGATCGAGGTGTCGAGGCCACCGCTGTAGGCGAGCACTACTTTCTTGATCCCGTCCTTCATGTCATCCTCTTTCGAGCTGGGCGACCACGGCCGCCGCGTTGGTTGGTTGGTCGACGGCGATGAACACGGTGTCGTCGCCGGCAATCGTGCCGAGCACGTTCGGGAGTTCGGCGGCGTCGATTCTGCCTCCCAACAGATTGGCGGCTCCTGGCGGCACCCGAACGACAACCAGCGGACCGGTTACCGCGACCGACTCCACGAACTCGTTGACTGCGCTTGTGAGCGCCGAGTGTGCCCGTCGCATGTCCTTGGGATCCCGGATGCGGTAGCGCATGCCGTCGGCCTCTCGAGCCTTCGTCGCTCCGACCGCTTCGAGGTCGCGAGAGATCGTTGCCTGTGTCACCGTGTGTCCGGAGTGCGAGAGCAGCCGGCGGAGCTGCGCCTGGCTCTCGATCGTCTCGGTCGTGACCAATTGGGCAACGAGCCGACGCCTCGATTCGGTCGAGGTCACGGCACCGGCTCCTTCGTGATCATCGTTCCGATGCCCTCGGGGGTGAATACCTCGAGCAGTACCGAGTGCTGGATGCGGCCGTCGAGGATGTGGACCCGCTCGACGCCCGCCTCGATTGCCGCCACACACGACTCGAGCTTCGGCAGCATGCCGGCCGTCACCGTTCCGCCGTCCAGGATCCGGCGGATCCCCTCCTCGGTGGCACGCTGGATGAGCGAGTCTTCCCGGCCGAGCACCCAGTAGAGCCCTTCGACGTCGGTGAGATAGACCAGCTTCTTCGCTCCGAGAGCGGATGCCAGCGCTCCGGCCGCCGTGTCCGCATTCACGTTGTAGACCTCGCCGTCCTCACCTCTGGCGATCGGTGAGATGATCGGCACATAGCCTTGGTGCTGCAGGCTGCTGACCAGCCCGGGATTGACGGCCGTGATGTCGCCGACGAACCCGAGACGCTCATCCCGCGGGCGCGCGACGAAGAGGTTCCCATCGAGCCCGTTGATGCCTGCAGCGAGCGCCCCGTGGGCGTTGATCAGGCGCACGATGTCGGGATTGATCTCACCGGCGAGCGTGGCCTGTACCACGCGCATCGTCTGGGCATCGGTGACGCGGAGTCCATCGAACCACTGAGGCTCCACGCCGCGCTGATGCATCGCCTCGCTGATCCGCGGGCCGCCCCCGTGGACGATCACGACGTTGATCCCCACATAGTGAAGCATGGCGACGTCGTCGGCGAACGTGCTTCGCAGCGCTTCGTCGACCATCGCCGATCCGCCGTACTTGATCACCACGGTCTTGCCGCGGTGTGTCTTGATGAACGGCATCGCCTCCGAGAAGATCCGTGCCTTCCCCATCGTGCTGGCAATGCGCGGCTTGCCGCGGTCGGGTGCGGTGTGTCCGGTCGTCATGACCGCTCCGCGTTGAAGCGCACATAGTCGGGGGTCAGGTCCGTGGTGAAGACGCGGGCCGTACCCGGCCCGCTGCCGACACACACCGTTACACCGAAATCTCCCTGCATGGCAGCGCTCACGACGTCCTCATCGGCACCGACCCCGGTCCCCCGCCGCGCGACCGTCGTCCCCTCGAACGCGATCGAAAGGTCGTCGAAGTCGACCTCTTCGTCGACCTCGCCGAGCGCAGCAACGATCCTCCCCCAGTTGGGATCAGCGCCGTAGAACGCGGCACGAACGAGGGCTGAGTCGGCAACGCTCCGCCCGATGCTCCGTGCGGCCCGGTCGTCGGCCGCGCCGGTCACGGCAATGGTGACGACGCGAGATGCTCCCTCGGCGTCCGCGGCGATCAGCCGGGCCAACTCCACTGTGGCGGCGGTCAGAGAGGCTGCCAACACCTCGGGGTCGGGTGCCACCCCAGATGCCCCGGAGGCAAGAGCGACGACCGTGTCATTGGTTGACGGACATCCATCGACGTTCAAGGCATGGAACGATTGATCGACGGCGACCCGCAACGCCGCGTCGAGCACCGGGGCGGCCACAACCGCGTCGGTCGTGAGCACAACGAGCATGGTTGCCAGGTCCGGGCGGATCATGCCGGCACCCTTGGCCATGCCGCCGACGGCGAACCCATCACCGTTGACCGTGATCTCCTTGGCCGCGGAGTCCGTTGTCATGATGGCCCTGGCGGCATCGGTGCCGTGCGCCTCCGTCTCGCCGAGCGCAGCAATTGCCTCGGCGACACCCGAGGTGATCGACTCCGGCGCGAGGTGGGTGCCGATCGTGCCCGTCGAAGCCACGAGCACCTCCTCCGGCGCGCACGACAGCAGCTCTGCCGTGCGATTGGCGGTCAACTCTGCGACGGCACGACCCCGCTCCCCCGTCGCGGCGTTTGCACAGCCGGAGTTCAACACGACCGTACGTGCGGAGCGGCGCGCAGCGATATGGCGGCGCGAGAGCCGCACGGGAGCGGCAGCGGCCATGTTCGTGGTGAACACGGCGGCGGCGGGAACAACGGTGTGTGCTGCGACGACGGCAAGGTCGAGCGCAGCGCCCGGCTTGATGCCGGCCGCAACACCCGACGCCATGAATCCCTTCGGGGCGATGACGCTCACGGCATCCACCCTTCCCTGGGAAGCCCGGCGGTTTCATCGAGGCCAAGCATCAGGTTTGCGTTCTGGACGGCCTGGCCGGCGGCCCCCTTGACCAGGTTGTCGATCGCCGAAATCAACACTGCTGTGCCGGTACGATCGTCGAAATACGCCGAGATGAACGCCCGGTTCGATCCGACCACCCAGCGCGTCTCGGGCGACGTCTCGGTCAGCGAGACGAAGGGCTCGTCGAGATAGGCGTCATCGAGCGCCGTGACGATGTCCTCGAACGTGGTCCCGTCGACGGTGGCGGCGTAGACGGTCGTCAGTATGCCGCGTTGCATCGGGACGAGATGCGGTGTGAAGATGAGCTGCACGCCCCCACCGACGATCTGGTCGAGACCTCGCTCCATCTCGGGACGGTGACGGTGCCGGAGCACTTGGTAGGCCTTGACCGACTCGTCGATGGCGCCGAACTGCAGGGTCGCATGGACGCCTCGCCCTGCTCCCGACACGCCGGACATCGCGTCCACGACGATGCCGGTCGGCTCGACCATGCCGGCGGCAAGCACCGGTGCGAGCGGGAGAATCGCCGAGGTCGGATAGCACCCGGGAACGGCGACGCGATCAGAAACGGCGATGGCCTCCCGGTGCAGCTCGGGGAGTCCGTAGACCCAGCGTCCGAGCTCGGCGGGATAGGGGTGGTCGATGCCGTAGGCCTCGCGATATCGATCGTGCGTGTCGAGACGAAAATCGCTGCCGATGTCGACCACCTTGACCCCACGCTCGAGTAACGCCATCGCCGGCTCGGCCGAGGCACCATGCGGGAGCGCCAGAAAGGCGAGGTCGGCGCTCGCGACGGCCTCCGGGTCGTTTGCCCGTAGCACGCGATCGCCCCCGGTGAGGTGGGGATGCACTGCGGCGAGGCTGCTCCCCGCCGTCGTGTTGGCCCCGAGGTAGGAAAGCTCGATGTCTGGGTGGCCATCGAGCAGGCGAATCAACTCGCCGCCGGCATAGCCGGACGAACCAAAGATGGCAACGGAATACGTCATGGGGGAGCCCTCGAGCGAACGAGGAATATACGCATATTCACGCCAGAATGCAACGCCGAGATCCCTGGG
>JAHEEL010000136.1 GCA_024640745.1 Actinomycetes bacterium | reverse complement strand
CGAACCGGTCAAGTACCTCGACACGACCGGGATGGTCCGAATGGGCACCGAAGAATGGCGGGCAAAAGTCGACTCCGACATCGTGATTCCGAAGGGCGCGCGAGTGCAGATCACCGAGGTCCGCGGGACCCGACTCGTGGTCAAGCCCGTCCCGCCGACAACCGAGTAGTCAGAGGCGTCGGAACCGAGAACCAAGAACCAAGAACCAAGAACCAAGAAGAGCATCTAGGAGAGAGGGAGAGCAATGACTGCAGCAGCAGTAGTCGTCCTGGCCTTCATCGTCCTGCTGGTGATCTATGTGGCACTCGCCATCAAGATCGTCCAGCAGTACGAACAAGGTCTCATCGAGCGGTTCGGACGGTACCGCAAGACGGTCGACCCGGGCTTCCACATGATCGTTCCGTTCATCGAGCGGATGGTGAAGGTGGACATGCGCGAGCAGGTCGTCGACGTTCCGCCCCAGGAGGTGATCACGAGGGACAACGTGGTCGTCACCGTGGATGCCGTCGTGTACTACCAGGCAACCGACCCGGTGAAACTGAAGTACAACGTAACGAACTTCATCCTCGCAGCAACGAAGCTGGCGCAGACCAACCTTCGTAACGTGGTCGGCGATATGGACCTCGACGACGCTCTCACGTCGCGCGAGACGATCAACACCGAGTTGCGTCAGATCCTGGACGAGGCGACCGATGTGTGGGGCACCCGTGTGGTGCGCGTCGAGATCCAGCGGATCGATCCGCCGACCGACGTAACCCAGGCGATGCATCGCCAGATGAAGGCCGAGCGCGAGCGCCGTGCCGTTGTGACCGAGGCCGAGGGTGAGAAGCGATCGCAGATCCTTCGAGCCGAAGGCGTCAAGGCCTCCCGAGTCCTCGAAGCGGAGGGCCAAGCGCAGGCGATCAAGGAAGTCGCGGAAGCGGACAAGTTCCAGAAGCTGACGGTCGCCGAAGGTGAGGGCCAGGCTATCGAGCGCGTGTTCCACGCGATCCACAACGGCGATCCGACACCGGATCTCATCGCGATCCAGTATCTGAATGCGCTCCAGGCAATCGCGGACGGCAAGGCGACCAAGCTGTTCCTGCCGATGGAAACGGCCGGAATCCTCGGATCGCTGGGAGCGATCGGAGAGATCTTCAAGTCCACCGACAACGACCAGGCGATGTAGGCAGCCACACCCGAGCACCGTCGGAGGGAGCGCGATGCCGCTCCCTCCGTGCGCGTCCGCGGTTGCGAAAGGACGCCGGACCCCGGAGGGGCGGCCTGTCGCTTGTCGGGTGTCTGGCACCTATCATCCGCCGTCGACCCACGCCACCAACCAAGGAGCCGCATGATCCAGGAGTTCCGCGATTTCATCGCGAAGGGCAACATGATCGACATCGCCGTCGGCTTCATCATGGGTGCCGCATTTACCGCCGTGATCGGAGCGCTTGTCGACAACGTTCTGATGCCGATCGTCGCGATACCGTTCGGCGAGCCCAGCTTCGACGACGTCATCTGGACCGTGAACGATTCCCAGATCCTCATCGGTAGCTTCATCACCGCCGTCGTCGCCTTCCTGCTCGTTGCCCTGGCAGTGTTCTTCTTCATCGTGAAGCCGTACAACGCATATCGCGACCGCACGGCGACCGGCGAGGAAGAAGACACCGGACCCACCGAGGTCGAACTGCTGACTCAGATCCGGGACTCGCTCGCCCACTCGAACTGACCCCATCCGGCCCGGAACTCAGCGGGCGGCGCGCCAGCGAGGCGAGCCGCCCGCTTGAACTATCGTGGGCTTCGCCGTCAGCACCAAGGAGCGCGACCAGATGTTCGGCTACGCCGGGAAGATCCTCCACGTCGACCTCACCAGCGGGACCCTCGAAGTCGAAGAGCCGCCCGAAGAGCGATACCGGACCTACCTCGGAGGAAGTGCGCTCGGTCTCTACTACTTGCTGAAGAGCACACCGGCGGGTGCCGATCCCTTTGGCCCGGAGAACACGCTCGCGTTCATGCTGTCCGGCGTGACGGGGGCGCCGGTCGCCGGCCAGAGCCGGTGCACCGTGGTCGCCAAATCCCCGCTCACCGGCGCGGTCGGGGACAGCCAGGCCGGCGGATTCTGGCCGGCGGAGCTGAAGTTCGCGGGCTTTGACGGCATCGTGGTCACGGGCACTTCGCGGAAGCCGGTGTACCTCTGGATCAAGGAGGGCGAGGCTGAACTTCGCGACGCCACCCACCTGTGGGGCAAGACGACCAACGAGGTCGACGACATCCTCGAACGCGAGCACGAAGACAAGCGCATCGAGGTCTTGCAGGTCGGCCCCGCCGGAGAGAAGAAAGTGCGCTTCGCCGCCATCATGTCCATGGCCACTCGTGCGCACGGGCGAACCGGAATGGGCGCCGTGATGGGCTCCAAGATGCTCAAGGCGATCGTCGTTCGCGGCGGCAAGAAGAAGCTGCCGATGGCCGACCCCGACGCGCTGCGGGCCATCGTTCAGCGGGCCATCCCGCTCGTGCGCGACGACGAGGATGTGTGGGGTCTCGCCAAGTACGGGACGATGGACATCACCGAGAGCCAGAGCGCGGTCGGCGGCCTGCCCACCCGGAACTACCTGAGCGGCTCGTTTGGTTTCGACAATGCCAAGAGGATCGGCGCCGAGCGGTACTTCAACGAGATCCTGCGCGGCGCCGACACCGGCGATCAGCTGAAGCAAGGTCGAGAGACGTGCTACTCGTGCGCCGTGCGCTGCAAGCGCGTCGTGCAAGCGGAGTGGCAAGACAAGGCGATCAACCCCGAATCCGGCGGGCCGGAGTACGAGACGGTCGCGATGTTCGGTTCGGATTGCGGGATCGACGACCCATACGTCATCGCCTACGCGAGCCAGCTCTGCAACGAATACGGGGTAGACACGATCTCAGCTGGGGCCACGATGGCGTTCGCGATCGAGTGCTTCGAGAAGGGCATCGTCACCGCGCAAGACACCGGCGGTATCGAGCTGGCGTGGGGTGACGGGGAGGCGATGATTGCGATGCTTGAAGCCACACTCAAGCGTGAGGGCTTTGGCGACATCCTCGCCGAGGGCTCGGCGGCCGCCGCCGCCTCGATCGGCAACGGCGCCGCCGACTTCGTCGTGGCATCCAAGAATCAGGAGCTGCCGGCGCACCTGCCCCGGGTGAAGCCATCGCTGGGCGTCATCTACGCCGTCAATCCATTCGGTGCCGACCATCAGTCCAGCGAGCACGACCCCATGTACACGCCGAAGACGATCGCCGAGAGCCCGGACAAGTACCAGAAGCGGATGGCCGACATCGGTCTCACGAACCCGCAGCCGGAGGACTCGCTCAACGAGGAGAAGGTCCGCTACGCGCTCATCACCCAGTACGCGTACTCGGCCATGGACACGGCGGACGTTTGCCAGTTCGTCTTCGGTCCCGGGTGGGAGCTGCTCGGGATGGAAGAACTCGCCGGGGTGATCACTGCCGTCACGGGCATGGAGACGACCGTCGACGATCTGCTGCTCTACGGCCGGCGGCGCCTGAATCTGCTGCGGGCGTTCAACGCTCGCGAGGGCATAGCGCGTGAGCGTGACACCCTTCCCAAGCGCCTCTACGACGATCCCCTCGAAGACGGCCCCAATGCGGGAGCAACCCTCGACCGCGCGACCATCGCCGAGGCCATCCAGACGTACTACCGCCTTGCCGGCTGGGACCCCGAGACCGGCAACCCGCCTCGCGAGACCCTCGAAGAACTCGACCTCGCGTGGGTCGCAGACGAGCTCGGGATGTAGCGGCTCGAAGCAAGAGACAAGAGACCAGAGACAAGACATCGGGCCCACCGTCTCGTATCTCGTGTCTCGTGTCTCGTATCTCGTGTCTCGTGTCCGGCTGATTGCCCTCTGCGCGGGAAGTACCCTCACACGGTATGGCACGACCCGAGGACATTCGCATGCGGGGGTTCCGCGAACGATCGACTGTTGAGGAAGCGCTCACCGCGGCGCTTGACGGGATCGGCCGGCTCCCGGCAGAGGCGGTCGCCGTGATGGAGGCGGCCGGACGGGTCCTCGCCGCTGACGTCGAGAGCGGCGTCGACGTCCCGGGCTTCCGCCGGGCGACGATGGACGGCTATGCGGTCCGGGCCGAGGACACGTACGGCGCGTCTTCCTACAACCCGATTCCGCTCCACGTACTCGGGTCATCGATGCCGGGCGGCGAAGCGCCACCGGAGATCGGCCGCGGGCAGTGCCTCCGTATCATGACCGGCGCCCCGGTCCCCACCGGCGCCGACGCTGTGCTGAAGGCCGAGGACACCGTAGGGTCCGAACACCGCATCGAGGCAACGGCGGCAGTGCCTGTGGGCCGCAACGTCGGACGGATCGGTGAGGACGTTGCCACCGGCGATCAGGTGCTTCCGGCGGGTCGGCGTCTTCTTGCCCAGGATGTCGCACTGCTCGCCGCCGTCGGCCACAACCCAGTATCGGTGGTACGGCGGCCGATCGCACGGATCGTCGTCTCGGGGGATGAACTGCTGGCGCCCGGCATGTCGCCGACCGGCAGCACCATCGTGGATTCCAATTCGCCGATGCTCGCGGCGCTCGTCGAACGTGATGGCGGAGTCCCCCAGATTCGAAGCGTGCCGGACGATCGGCAGGCCATGATCGAAGCCCTCGGAGCACCCGGCGCCGACGTGATCGTCACAGCGGGCGCGGCCTCGGTCGGATCAGAGGACCGGGTTCCGGTGCTCGTTGGTGAGCTCGGCGAACTCGCCGTTCACGGAATCACGATGCGCCCATCTGCACCGACCGGCGTCGGAACCGTCGACGGTGTCCGGGTCGTGATTCTGCCGGGCAACCCGGTCGCCTGTCTCGCGGCCTACGACTTCTTCGCAGGACCGGTGGTCCGGTCCCTGGCGGGCCGTGCTACCGATTGGCCCTATCGGTCCATCGAGCGAACCTTGAGCCGTCGGCTGGTGTCGCAGGTCGGCCGCACCGACTATGCCCGCGTCGTGGTCGACGGCGAGCTCGTCGAACCAATTGCCATCTCCGGCTCATCGGTGCTGTCGTCGGTCACTCGGGCCACCGGATTCGTGGTCGTTCCGTCAGCGCTCGAGGGCTACTCCGAGGGGACCACCGTCACCGTCCACTGCTACCGGGAGGCAGGCGAGCGGTGAAGCAGCGACAGTTCCTCAACGTGGTCGACGAAGACGTTGCTCATGCGGCATTCGAAAACGCGTGCGCGCACCTGCGTCCGCAATCCGAACGGGTTTCGCTCGACGAAGCGCTGCAGCGAGTGCTTGCCCACGATGTCGTCGCGACCATCGACGTACCCGGATTCGATCGCAGCAACGTCGACGGCTTCGCTGTGAGCGCCGTCGACACCTACGGGGCCGAGGAGCTCCATCCGGTCACGCTCACCGTCTCGACGGTCGCGCTCGCCGCGGGTGATGTACCGGCCGAGGGCTTCGAGGCTCAGGCGGGGGCCGCCGTGCAGATCGCGACCGGCGCGGTGGTCCCGCGTGGAACCGATTCGGTGGTCATGGTCGAAGACACCGAGCCGACGATTGATGGCATCGCGATCACTCGCTCAGTTGCGCCCGGTGCCAACATCTCGTTTGCGGGGTCGGATATCGGCCGAGGCGACACGGTGCTGCGCCGCGGTGTGGTCTTGACCTCGCGTGACACGGCTGTGCTGGCCGCCGTCGGCACAGCAAACGTTGATGTCGTGGTCCGGCCGCGCGTTGCCGTGCTGTCGACCGGCGACGAGATCGTGGCCCCGGGCACAATCCCTTCCCTCGGGCAAGTCTCCGACTCGAACCAGCGGATGCTGCTCGATGCGGCTCGTGAACTCGGGTGCGAGCCGGTTTGCGCCGGCATCGCACCGGATGACCTCCCCGCCGTCGAATCGATGGTCGAGGGCTTGATCACCGGGCCGGAGCCGGCCGACGTCGTTCTGCTGACGGGAGGGACGTCGAAGGGCGAAGGCGACATCAATGCAGACGCCGTTCGGCGCCTCGCCGAGCGATTGCCGGGCTCTCCAGGCATCGTCGTCCACGGAGTGGCCCTCAAGCCCGGGAAGCCAATCCTCCTCTCGGTGATCGGCCGGACACCGGTCATCGTTCTTCCCGGGTTCCCGACGTCGGCGATCTTCACGTTTCACGAGTTCGTGGCACCCATGCTGCGCCGGCTTTCGGGCCGCCGGAGTGACGCCGCTCGCGCGGCTTCGGCGTTCGCTCCAGTCCGCATCGCGTCGGTTCCGGGCAGGGCCGAGTACTCGCTCGTCGACCTCGTGGAAGGAGGAGCCGGCCTCGCCGCCTACCCCCTTGGCGCGGGATCCG
>JAHEEL010000135.1 GCA_024640745.1 Actinomycetes bacterium | reverse complement strand
CGAGCCTCAGTTGCCTCGAACTGCGTCGTGGCCATGGTCTTCTCGTGGCCGTCGGGGTTGGTGTAGACGGATCGATAGAAGCCACGCAGGTCATCGTTGAGGATGCCTGCAAAAGTGATGTCGAGCTTCCAGGCGCCGGACTCGGCGACACCGTCGAGGGTCAGCGTCGATCGCTCGGCATCTTCGTCGGTAGCGACGGTTGCCGCCAGCCTCGCTCCGCGATCGTTGAGGAGTGCCACGTCGCTCAACATCAGTTCCGCGGTGTTCACGATGATCTCGGAGACCGGCTCGACCACCTCAACGTCCACCACGACGCGCCCGCCGAACCTTGCAGCAACGAGATCGGGCGTCAACGTCAGGTCATAGTGACTCGGGATGACGGTTCGGGGAAGGCGGTAGTCGGCTTCGGACGGCACGAATTGCTCCTCTTCGATTGGCAGGCCGGCCGATGGTACTGGAGCGGGCGACCGTGGAGAGCCTGTGCGGGGCACCGCATTCCCTTGTGCGAGCTGGCCTCAGCCGGCGGGCTCCGATGGCTCGGCGAGGCGGAGCACCCAGAGTCCGGTGTTCACGTCGGAGACATAGATCAGATCGTCCTCGACATCCACCGATGCGGCGAGCGGCAGCTTGATCACGCCGTTGGGCGATACGAAGAAGCCGTAGGGATCGATCGCGGGTGGCGGCAGGAACGAGGCAACCTCCGTGGGTCCGTCGGGAGCGGTCAGGTCGACCACGCGGAGGCCGCCGCTGAGCCAGGCGCTGTAGGCGTAGTGACCGTCGATGCGCGCGTCTCCGACGGAGTAGATGCCGTCGAGCGGCGCCAGGCCCTCGGCGTCCGGTAGTGCCTCATCGACGGAGTAGGTGCCAACGAGCAGAGGATCGCGCTCCCCGGCGACGTCAAACACGACTTGGCGGCCCCACGATTGCTCCTCATCAGCCGCCTCCTGTTCAGCAGACTGCGCAGCCGCTTCCGCCGCGAGATCGTCCAGAAGCTCGTTGGCGACATCCACGGGCGCGTCGTCCTGGCTCTCGTCTGGCGCCTCGTTGTCGTCGAGCGGATCGATGTCTTCGTGGTTGACGATGAGCATTTGAACTTCTCCACCGAACGACGCCGAACTGGACATCCCCTCGCGATGTCCAATCGACCCGGTACGGCCGATCGACCGGGGCGACTCCGGCGTCGACACGTCGAGAACGATGATGCCCGCGTCCCACTGGGACACGAACGCGCGACGTCCATCGGTATCGATCGTGACGTCGTTGGAGAAGAGGTAGCGCGGGTCCGCACCGTTGGCAACGGCATCGCGCTCGAACGGCTCCGCGTCTCGCCGGAAATCCCAATCCGCGACGTCGCTGGGAGTCGCGGGGTCGGTGATATCGACGATCCGCACGTCTCCGAAGCTTCGCATGTGATCGAGCAGCGAATTCGGGACCGCAGCAACGACCAGCACACGATCGGCCTCGACCCAGACATCGAAGCCGGCCACTCCCTGCGTCCCCAAGCCCGTGTCGTAGGAGCCGAGCAACACCGGGTTCGCGGGATCGGAAACGTTGTAGACGGTGAAGCCTCGGAACGCCGGAGCGCTGCCGTCACAGGCACGATGCGCCACAACGGCGAGATTCCCGGAGAAAGCCGGCGTGTCGATCCGTCCGGCCCACACTTGTTCGGTGCTCGTTCCGTCGTAGTCGCCGGCCATGACCCCAAGGGCCGCAGGAGCCGCCGGTTCGGTGGTTGAGTACAGCCGGACTCCGGTAGCGGGGCACGCGTCTCCGCGCGCGATCGAGCCGAGATAGACCACGCCGTCGTGCGCCCATACGTCGCCGTTGAACCCCTCCTCGGTGTCGACATGGCCCACCACCTCGATGCCGTCGACGACCGGGTCCGGCGCGATCTCCGGGAGCACGTAGAGCGTGGTCTCGGATGATCGCCCGATGACGAATGGATAGGGATTCACCGGCGTCCAGTCGGGCATGCGGAGCTCGAAGTGGAGGTGCGGGCTGGAGCCCTCCGCGTTGCCGCTGTCGCCGACGTATCCGATCATCTGTCCGGCCGCCACGCTGGTCCCGACGGCGATCCCCTCGGCGAGTCCAAAGCCCAGACCGTCGTCGGTACCCGGCGTGTCGTTGTTCAAATGGAGGTACCGGCTTCGCCAACCACCCGAATGTGTGACATCGACGTAGAAACCGGCGGACGGCGACCAGTCGATGGCGCTGACCCACCCCGCCGCAGTCGCCAGCACCGGTGACATCTTCGGCGCAAAGAGGTCTCCGCCCTGGTGGAGGCGATCGCCGCCGTCACGGGCCGTCCCGAACGTGTCGGCGAACTGCCGGGGCGCATCGATCGGGTACATGAGCGGAAACGGCGGCGTGTACGCATCGGGCGGTTGGGCAAAAAACGTTGAGGCGTCTGCGTTCGGGGCCCCCACCGAGAGCACCGCGGCGAAGGCGAGCGCGGCAACCCAGGGACTCATCAGAAACCGGAACCTTCCCGCCATGAGGCCAGGGTACTCGGTCCGCATCGCTCTCGTTCGACCGATCCGGCGCCGGAGCGCAGGCCGACCGGCCCGACGCCGGGCTATGAACTGCGTTCGGTCTCGCCGGTCTTCACCGAATCGATGTCGTCACCCAACAGGACCGCATCGATCGTTGCAGTGAGCAGATCCTGGGTCACCGGTCCGATGACCTTGCCGACCACCACCCCGTCCCGATCGATGAAGAACGTCTCCGGGAGGCCGGCGACGCCGTAGGCGAACGCAGCACGTGAGCCGTCGTCGATGCCGTAGACGGTGTCCTCGCTCCAACCGAGCCGATCGAGGAATCCAATCGCTTGACCCTGCTCGTCGAGCGTGTTGACGGCGAGAAAGGTCACGGGGAAGTCGGCGTACTCGGCGGCTGCCGCGTCGAGCGCCGCGTGTTCTTGTCGACACCCGGTACACCACGATGCCCAGAAGTTCACGACGACCACATCGCCGCGATGATCCGCCAGCAGCACCTCGCCGTCGCCGTCCAGTTCGTCGAGGACGAGGTCCGGTGCTGGCTCGTCGATCAGTGCCGACTCCACCACCGTCGGGTCCGTTCCGAGGCTGCCGGCCAGGGCGACGCCCACCACGACGACGAGGAGACCGGCAGCGATCACGATCCACGTGAGGCGATTGCTCATGCGCGCGCCTCGGCGAGCATCGCGTCCACATCCGCGCTGATATCCGGCGGAAGCTCATACGTCAGCAGCCGCTCGAGCGGCACGATCGCCCCCTCCATGTCGCCCGATTCGAAACGGATGTTGGCAAGGAACCAGTAGGCCTGCGGATACTCAGGTTCGAGCTCGAGAGCCCGCACCACATAGGGCTCGGCGGTTTCTGGGTCACCTAGGAGAAACGTGAGCCATCCAACCCATGCGACGGTCGATGGGTCGTCGGGCTGCTGCTCGAGGGCGATGGAGTAGTGATCCAGGGCTCGTCCGAGGTCCCCCTGCTCCAGGTAGCGGTTGGCGAGCGCGATGCGCATTCCCGGGATGTCCGGATTCTGGGCGACAACGACCTCCATATCCTCCACCGTCACCGACGCGAGGTCGACGCCCGATTGCCCTTCGAGCACCTCCGTCGCCACGCCGTCGGACATCTCGCCCGCCGGCGTCTTCTCCTGCAAGGAGAAAATGGCAACGACGGCGACGGCCAAGACGGCGGCTCCCACGATCGCCGACCCGGCAATCGATCGACCTCTGGATCGTCCCGACAGCGAAGACTCGCCCACATCCACCGCAGCGTCCCGTGTGTCCCCTGGTTCCTCGATCAGCGCGAGTTGATCCTCGAGGTCGGATCTTTCCAGCCGGTATGCCGAGCGGAGCCGGTCGGCGGTGGCATCGTCGAGCTCGCCCTGAGCTACTTGCTCATCGAGTTCGGCCAGGTCGCGATCCACCTGCGCGATTCGGTCGGCGATGCGCGACGCTTTCACTTCTCTGCTCCAACCGAATCACGGTCCTTGCGGCGCAGGCCAAGGATCGCAATCGCACCCAGGACGAGGACAGCGAGCGGCGCCGCCCAGAGTGCGATCCCCCAGCCGGTGCTCGGCGGATCAAGGAGCACCTGCTCCCCGTAGCTCGCCACAAACATCGCGATGATCTCATCGTCGGTGCTGCCGGCAGCGATTTCTTCGGCGATGCGCTCCCGCAGATCCTGCGCCAGTTCGGTCTGCGATCCGGCGATCGACTCGCCGGCACAGATCGGGCACTTGAGACGGATCGACAGGTTGTACGCCCGTGCTTCGGGATCCGCCTCCGTAGCACCGCGCGGCCAGAGCCCAACAAGAACGACTCCAATGGCGATCACCGGCACTACCAGCCAGACGAATCCTCTTGCGCGCTCAGGCATCGGCTCGTTCCTGTTCTTCGTCCGACTTCGACGTTGCGATCTGCCTTCTGGGCTTCCGCCCGAGGGCGAGTACGCCGCCGGCGACGATCATGGCTCCGCCGAGCCACAGCAGCCACTGGAAGGGGAAGAGCAGCACCTTGAGACGGATCTCCGTCGCATCGAGCGCCGCGAGCGACAAGTAGACATCGTCCGACCACGTCGTCCACACCTGCGGGGTGGTGATCACCTGGCCGAACTTGGGGTACTCGTGAAGGCGAGGCTCGAGCACTCTACGGGTCTCAGCGCACATCGGGTCGAGGACGGCGATGCGAGCCCCGGTGACATTGCGCCCGGGTTCAACCCTCGAGAACGACTCCACATACTCGACGCAGTAGCCTCCAACGATGGCTCGCTCCCCTACGGCGAGTGGTATCTCCGTTCGTGTCGCGAGCACCGACGTTGTTGCGATTGCCACGACGCTGAGCGCGAGCCCGATATGAGCCACCTGACCGCCCCAGAAACCCTTGTCGTTACCAACGGTCGCCAGCAGCGCCGCCGGCCACGTCTTCCCACCGCGATGCGCCCGTGCCGCCTGATGGACGTAGAAGGCAACGATGTTGCCGATCACGAATCCGGCAAGACCCAAGACCACGATCACCCCGATCGATCGCACGCCGGCAAGCACCGAGAGTGCGGCGACGCCGAAGCCGACGTTGAGGCCGATCCTCGTTCGCTGCCAGAGCACCTTTCCGGTCGCGACACGCCACGGCGCGTTCGCTCCCGTGCCGATCGCCAGGAGCACCAGCAATGCGATCGGGACGGCGATTCGGTCAAAGAACGGACGACCGACGGCGACTTCGCGTCCCGTGAAGGCCTCGACCAGAAGCGGATACATCGTCCCGAAGAGCACGGTGAACCCGAACAGCGTCATGAGAAGGCTGTTCACGAGAATGAACCCTTCACGGGAGACCAACGAATCGAGCCGCGGCGAGGCGGCAACGACTTCGGATCGCATGGCGAAGAGAATGAACGATCCAATCACGATGATGCCCAGGAACGCCAACAGCAACGGACCGACGCTCGAGAGGGCAAATGCGTGAACCGAGGCGATGACACCGGACCTCGTGAGGAAGGTGCCGAAGATCGTCAGCGCGAACGTCGTGATCACCAGCACGTAATTCCAGGCCTGCAGCACCGATCTCCGCCGCTGGACTACGGCAGAGTGGATGAAGGCGGTCGCGGAAATCCACGGCAGCAGTGCAGCGTTCTCGACCGGATCCCACGCCCAGTAGCCACCCCAGCCGAGCACCTCGTAGCTCCACCAGCCGCCGAGCAGGATGCCCGCGGTAAGGAAGATCCAGGCCAGCAACGACCAGCGGTGGGTGCGCTCGAGCCATGCCCGGTCACGATCCGACCGGATCAGCGCCGAGACCGCAAACGCAAACGGCACCGTGAAGCCGACGTACCCGACATACAACAGCGGCGGATGGACCGCCATGAGGATGTGGTTCGCGAGCAGCGGATTTGGGCCGACCCCGTCGGCGGGAGCCACGCCGGCGGCCAGGGGATTCCACGACGCGGCGGAACAGAACCCGTTCACGACTTCTGTGCAGACTGAGAAGGGATTCGCTGCGGTCGCCATGAGGCCAAACCAGAACACGGCGACAGCGCCCATGATCCCGAGCGCGAGTACGCCGAGGCCGTCTCCAGTCTTCACGGTGCGCCAGACGAGCCACGTGAACACGGCGAGCATCAGCCCCCACAGCACCACACTCCCCTCGAGAGCCGCCCAACCGGCGGCGAACAGGAAGATGAACGGGGTCGCGAGCGCGGTGTTCTTGGCGATGTACGCGACGCTGAAGTCGTGAAGCAGGATGCCGACTTCGAGGATGGAGAAGGCCGCAACTCCGCCAACCGCCAGGCCGTAGGCCGGGATTCGCAGGCGCCTTGGTTCAGGATTCGGCG
>JAHEEL010000134.1 GCA_024640745.1 Actinomycetes bacterium | reverse complement strand
GGGGCGGCCGCATCGACGAGACATACTGCGCCTTCGCGCAGTGATCGCGGTTGCGCATAGCGCCACCGATGCGGGCGCGCATCGACCACCGAACCGGCGTGGTGGGGACGGGCCGCATCGAGGAGCTTCGCCGCCCATTCGGCCGGATCCGCCTCGAGATGCTCGGCGGCGAACTCGGCCGACGAGTGCACCGTGAGGGCCGGAACCGTCGACACGCCCTTCTGTTGATTGTCGGCGAGCCAGGCCACCGGTCCATCGGGAAGGGCCAGGTGACCGCCTGGAAGATCGGCCGGAGCGTCGAGAACAGCCATGACGGCAAGCGTGGCGTCGTAGGAAACACCGGCGATTTCGTTGGTGACGGGCGCAGCCGCCATGCCGCTGCGCTTCAGGAGATCGAGGGTCTGCGGAGCCGGCGGAGTGAGTATGGCTGCGTCGGCTGCAGCAACGGCGACATCTCCTGCAAACGCCGTTACACCGGACCGCGCGATCTCGAGGCGGTCCACGGTGACGGCGGTCAGGATGCGAAGCCCTTCACCGAGGGCTTCTGGGATCCGACGCATCCCGTGCACGCCGGCGTACCGAACCTCGACCCCGCGTTCGGGATGTGTGACGCTTCGTGTGCGGAGCCAGACCCGAGCCGTCCCGCTCTCGACGAGACTGCGCATCTCGCGAGCGAACTGCTCAGTACGCACGCTGACGTGCTGTGCACCGTGATCAAATGTCGCTGCACCGATCCGCCGAGTCGCCATGCGGCCTCCGACCGCCCGTCCTTTGTCGATGAGCGTCGCATCGATTCCCTCGGCAACAAGCGAACGACCGGCCGTGAGCCCCGACATGCCGGCTCCGATGATCAGAACGGAAGCTCTCATGCCCAACGAGCCTAGGTGGTGGCATCGCGGGATTGGAGCTCGTAGAGACGACATCGGCGCCGACCGAACGCTGCATCGATACCGGCCCCTGCGGGATCGCGAACGGCCCTCAACCCAATGGGCGAAGGCTCCGGCCTGCCAAGCCCCATCCGGTTGGCATAATCGGCGCATGAGCCAGTTTGATGCGGTGGTGGTCGGAGCCGGTCCGAACGGACTAGCAGCAGGAGTGGAGCTCACGCGGTGCGGAAGGCGGGTTCTCGTGCTCGAGGGCTCCGATGTCATCGGCGGTGGGACGCGAACTGAGGAACTGACGCTCCCGGGCTTTCGGCATGACGTCTGCTCAGCGATCCATCCGCTCGGCATCGCCTCACCGTTCTTCGCGGCGACCGGAATCGGTGACTGGGTTCAGCCGGACATCCCGGTGACGCATCCGCTCGACGGTGGCAGAGCCGGCGTTCTCTATCGGAGCCTCGACGATACCGTCGCAACTCTCGGCGCCGACGGCGATCGCTATCGACGACTCATCAGCGGTCTCGTCGACCACACGGATGATCTCGTTGAGCAGGTCCTGGGCCCCCTCCCGATCCCGCCACCCCATCCGATCACCTTGGGACGGTTCGGCCTTCCGGGCCTCCTGCCGGCCTCAGCAATGGCCCGCGGCCTCGGGACGGAAGCCGGTCGTGCGCTCCACGCCGGCATGGCGGCGCATGCCATCGCACCGTTCAGGACACCCCTCACGGGTGCGCTGTCGGCCCTATTCGCAGCGATCGCCCATACGTATGGATGGCCGCTCGTTCGCGGCGGCTCGCAACGCCTTGCGGAGGAAATGGTGGAACTGATCATCGACGGCGGCGGGGCGGTCGAGACCGGACGCACCGTGACGTCGGTTCACGATCTCCCGGAGGCACCGATCACGCTCCTCGATGTCATGCCCGAGGCGGCCGTGCGAATCGGCGGCCCTCGACTCGATCCCGGAACGCGTCGACGGTTCGCCCGATGGCACAGCGGACCGGGCGTCTTCAAGGTCGACTGGGCACTCGACGGACCGATCCCGTGGGCCGACGACATGAGCGGTCATGCAGGGACCGTCCACGTCGGTGGTACGTATGAGGAAATCGAGACGGCTGAGGATGAGGTCCACGCCGGCCGGCATCCGCGCCGGCCCTTCGTAATCGTGGCGCAACAGTCGCTCTTCGACCCGACCCGCGCGCCCGAAGGGATGCAGACCGCCTGGGGCTACTGCCATGTTCCGGCGTTCTCGGACCGGGACATGACGGAGGCCATCGAAGCTCAGATCGAGCGATTCGCGCCCGGCTTCCGGGATCGCATCCTCGCGCGGCACACGATGGACCCGACCGCCTTCCAACAGCACAACCCCAACTACGTCGGTGGTGATATCGCAGGTGGTGCGTTTGCCTTTCGGCGGCTGCTCAACGTCTCGAGAGTGCGACCGTATCGGATTGGCCGCGGGCTCTATCTGTGCTCGTCAGCCACGCCGCCCGGCGCCGGGGTGCACGGGATGTGCGGATACCACGCCGCCCGGGCAGCCATCTCCGACGCAAGCTGACCGGTCGACGATCGCCCACCGGCTTCAGAAGCGAGGTTTGCCGGGAATCAGCGACTTCGGCTTCGCGTTGTTGCTCCGATGATTGAACGAACGGCGCTGGTACTTGGTGCAGGCGGAGCCTACGGCTGGATCTTCCACGCCGGCGTCCTCCGCGGGATCGAGCGCGCGCTCGGCATCTCCCCCATCGACATCGACCTCATCATCGGAACTTCCGCCGGCGCCGCAATCGGGGCTGCTGCTCGCGCGGGAGTCGATCCGGACCGGCTCACTGCCGTGGTGTCGCGCCCGCCGAGCGAGGAAGATCGCAGGAGGATGACGGCCGAGATTCGAGCCGCCCGAAAGTCCCTGCTGCCGTTCGCCCCGCACCTTGCGCAGCCGCTCGGGTCGGCGGGTCGCAGCGGCATGGTGCGCATGGCCGGACTCCTCCCCCGCGGCGTCTTCCCGACCTCGTGGATTGCTGAGTTCCCGGGAATGGACCGTCATGACCGCTGGCCCGAAGGCCTCTTGATCCCGGCGGTCTCGGCGGCTACCGGACAGGTTGTCGTATTCGGGCGCGATCGCTTTGACGTCGAGGTACATCGAGCAGTGCAGGCTTCTTCTGCGGTCCCCGGCATGTTCCAGCCGCATGTGATCGATGGCACCGCGTACTTCGACGGAGGCGTTGCCTCCCCAACCCATGCCGACCTGGCTGCGGCCATCGAACCATCTCTGGTTGTGATTTCTTCCCCGATGACCCGACCCGGACGACGGCTCACCGCCGGCCACGCACGACGGCGTCTGGCCGAGGAGACTGCTGTACTCGAACGCGGGGGCGCACGCGTGGCGATCGTCCAACCCGACGCTGCGACCGGCGCCCTTGCCGACGGGTTCCCCCGGCGAACTGGGTCAAACGCACCGGGCATCGCCGAAGCTGCCGCCGAGGCCACCGTGCAGTCGATCACAGAAGTCGGAATGACCGACCTGATCGGAAGCTGATCCGACGTCCTACGAAAGCGCCGGGTTGCTCCAATCGGTACTCCGCTGGAGGCGGCACACTGCCCCTGCCATGATCACCATCGCGCCCGGGGCATCAACGGATCAAGGAGGGACCGTGAGCAGCGACCGCTACCCCTACACCGATGAGGGAGTGTTCGTCGTGTACGAAGGCCCTCGCCGTCCGGAAGACGAGATGCGGGATCGCGCCACCGCCTTCTACGACCTCATGGCGCAGCGGCGCTCGATCCGAACGTTCAGCGCCCAGCCGGTGCCGCTGGATCTGATCGAAACCGCGGTACGTACTGCCGGGACGGCACCGTCGGGAGCACATCAGCAACCGTGGACGTTCGTGGCCGTCGGCGACTCGGCAACCAAGCGCCGCATTCGCCTCGCTGCGGAGAAGGAGGAACGCACCAACTACCTCGACGGCCGCATGCCCGATGAATGGAAGAACGAGATAGCCCGCCTCGGCACATCGTGGCAGAAGCCCTATCTCGAACGCGCACCGTGGATCGTTGTCCTGTTCGAGCAGCGCTACGGCGTCGGGTCCGATGGAGCCCGCATCAAGCATTACTACGTCAAGGAGTCGGTCGGGATCGCCGCCGGGATCTTCATCGCAGCGCTGCACAACATGGGTCTCGCAATCCTGACGCACACGCCGAGCCCGATGGCGTTTCTCACAAGCCTGCTGAAACGCCCACCGAATGAGCGCCCGTTCATCCTGTTTCCGGTCGGCTACCCGGAACCGGGCTCGGTGGTGCCGGAGCTGCAGCGCAAGCCACTCGATGAGATCCTGGTCCGGTGCCAGGGCTGATGGCAGACGCCGATGGATCCGTTCGCAACCCCGGTCCGCTAGAGCGCGGAGTCGATCAAGCCTCGGTCCTGAGCGATCTGAGCCGCTTCCGTTCTCGATGAAGCCTCGAGCTTGGTCAAGAGCGCAGAAACGTGGTGGTCGACGGTCTTCGGCGACACGAAGAGCCGTTCGGCGATCTCGGCGTTGGTGAGGCCGGCAGCGACCAGGTCGAGGACTTCGACCTGCCGCGGTGTCAGGCCGGCCGGGTGACGCCGGGTCGCTCGACGAGGACCCCTCGGCACGCCTTCGACACCCAGTTGCCTGAGCCGTCGCCGGAGCAGGGTCGCTGCCGGCAAAGCCGCGAGCCGGTCGAGGATCTCGAGAGCGCGCAGTAGGTCCTCGGGTGCGTCGCCGTCCATCAGGGCGATCGCTCGCTCGTATGCACAGCCGAGGCGCTCCCACACATCTGCGGCTTCACGCCAGCGCCCGTCCATTTGCAGGGTGTAGGGCGTTTCCGGACCGTCGAACGTCTCGACGGTCCCTGTTGCCCTCCAGTTCCAGAAAGCGAACTCATCGGTGATCCACGGTTGGCGCGCCGCCAACGCCAGCGGGTAGGCCTCGGCGATTGCAGCACGAATGCCGTCGTTGTCGCCGCGTAGCCATGCGAGTTCGGCTCTGGCGGTAGCGACCGGAGCAATCCGCTGGAGTTCGCCGGTTGGTTCAACGAGCTCCCAGGCTTCGTTGATCGTCGTATCGACGTCCGGATCGCCGCGCCGAACGCACAGCCGCGCCAGCGTCCCGACGGCCGGCATGTTCGTGATCCCGGGTTCCTCCGGCTGGCTGAGCACCCAGCGCGCGTCTCGTTCGGCCGCCGCCCATTCGCCGAGCTCGAAGTGCAATCGGGCTCGTTCCGCCGTCAGGTAGTAGATGTTCCCGGCCAACTCCCGGTTTTCGGCATAGGCAAGGCCTTCGTCGATGTAGCTCCGCGCCGTGTCGAACTGTCGGTAGTCGAGGGCCGTCCAGGCGAGATTGACGTATGCGCGCCCGGCGTGGTCGTCGAATCGCTCGCGGACCGAAATCTCGAGGCTCTCTTCGAGCAGGCGGAACCCCTCCAAGTCACCCACGCGCAATCGCGTGCTTCCAAGGTTGTTGAGCGCGTGGGCAAGCGTGTTCCAATCGTCGAGGTCCCGTGCCACGGCGATGGCTTTCGTTGCCCAGTTCTCCGCCGCCTCCGATTGCTGAGCGAGCATGAAGACCTGGGCGAGGTTGCTGTACGCCATTCCCAGTTCCTCGGACTGTGGAACGGTGGTGAGCAACTCGACGGCGGCCAGTCCAGAGTCCACCGCCTCTTCGGCGTGTCCCAACCACCAGTGCAATCGGGAGAGCAAGCGAAGCACGGCGCCTTCTTCGACGGTGGCACCGAGGCCATGCCAGTGCTCGAGTGCCTGCGTTGCGGCGCCGATCCCCTCGACCGTTTCGTTCGCGAGGTAGCACTCGATGGCGTAGTCGGTGAGCAACCGCGCCTGCTCTTCCCTCGTCATCTCGCCGGCGTACTCCACGGCGACTCGGAAGTGGGCCAGGGCTTCCCGATGGCCGGCAGCGGCCGATGCTCGCCGACCCGCCGCCGGAGCGAATCGTGCAATTGCGGCGCGATCGCCGGCTCGACGAGCATGGTGGACGATTCGGGCAATGTCCGCGCCCCCCGCCACGAGCGCTTCGGTGGCCAGCGCATTCAACGCACGGCGTCGCTCCGGCGAGAGCGAGCTCTCCATCGCCCCCCGCACGAGCTCGTGCCGATACCATGCCGCGGTGGCGTCGAATTCGATCAACCTGCGCCGCCTGCATTCTTCGAGCGACTCCGGAGATGGTTCCGGCAACGCCTCGAGCAGCCACCGTTCGGTCTGGCCCGGAACGACGGCAACGAACTCGGCGACTTCCCGCCCGCCCGCAGACAACCTCGAGGCGCGGGTCCTCACGGCATCACGCACATTGGCAGGCACCTCGCCGCTCGGGACCATGAGCGCCTCTGTCACCAGGAACGGGTTGCCTCGCGTCTTGGCGTACAACTGTGCAACCGAACCGATGTAGCCGGTCGCTATCTCCTCGACTGCCGCCAACGACAGG
>JAHEEL010000133.1 GCA_024640745.1 Actinomycetes bacterium | reverse complement strand
GACGAGATCGCCGCCGTCGGTACCGCGGTTGGTGCGGCGTTCACCGGCAACCTGGCCGCGACCACGACGTCGGGCCCAGGCCTTGCGCTCAAGTCGGAGACCATCAGCCTGGCCTTTGCGATGGAGTTGCCGCTGATCGTCATCGATGTGCAGCGAGCCGGGCCGTCCACCGGGATGCCGACCCGCGTCGAACAGAGCGACCTGCTTTTCGCTATGTACGGCCGGCACGGAGAGGCTCCCCTGCCGGTGGTCGCCGCAGCGACCCCGGCCGATGCGTTCTCGACGGCAATGGAGGCGGCGCGTATCGCAACGAAGTACATGACGCCGGTGATCCTCCTATCCGACGGCTACATCGCCAACTCCTCGGAACCGTGGTTGATCCCCGACATCGACGAGCTCCCGTCCTTCCCGGTGACGTTTGCGTCGGAGACGAACAACGAGGAGAAGTTCCTGCCGTATGTGCGCGATCCTGAGACGCTCGCGCGCGAGTGGGCGATCCCCGGAACTGCGGGTCTCGAACACCGGCTCGGCGGTCTCGAGAAAGAGAACATCACCGGCGCCGTCGCCTACGACGGCGAGAACCACGAGCTGATGACCGAAATACGGGCGGCGAAGATCGATGCGATCCGCCGCGACATCCCGCCCATCACGGTGCACGGCGACGCCGATTCGAAGATCCTCGTCCTCGGTTGGGGCTCGACGTTCGGGGCGATCCGGGCCGGGGTCCTCAACGCCCGGAGGCGAGGGATGTCGGTGGCCCACGCTCAGATCCGACACCTGAATCCGCTGCCGCCGGATCTCGGTGAGGTGCTCGAGGGTCGAGAAGTCGTGCTGGTCCCGGAGTTGAACTCCGGGCAGTTCGCCAAGCTGATACGCGCCGAGTACCTCGTGGACGCCGTGACGCTGAGCAAGATTCAGGGCGATCCGTTCAAGTCGGGCGAGATCGAGACGAAGATCGAAGAGATTTGCCGGGAGATCAACGCATGACGACCGACGTACAGGAATACACCAGAGCCGATTTCCAGTCAGCGCAGGAAGTGCGCTGGTGCCCGGGTTGCGGCGACTACACGATCCTTGCCACGGTGCAGTCGTACCTCGCCGAGATGGGCATCCCACGAGAGAAGCACGTGTTCATTTCCGGGATCGGCTGCTCGAGCCGCTTCCCGTACTACGTGAACACCTACGGCATGCACGGAATCCATGGGCGCGCGCCGGCGATCGCCTCCGGCGTAGCGAGCTCGAACCCTGATTTGACGGTCTGGGTGATCACGGGCGACGGCGACGGGCTCTCGATCGGTGGCAACCACCTGATCCACGCACTGCGCCGAAACGTGAATCTGAAGATCCTCCTCTTCAACAATCAGATCTACGGCTTGACGAAGGGCCAGTACTCACCGACGTCGGAGCTCGGAAAGCGAACGAAGACCTCTCCGATGGGATCGATCGATTTCCCGTTCAACCCGGTGAGCTTGGCGCTTGGCGCCGAGGCGACCTTTGTCGCTCGAACGATCGACATGGACCGGAAGCACATGGCTGAGGTGCTCGCGGAGGCGGCAGAGCATCGCGGTACGTCGTTCATCGAGATCTACCAGAACTGCAACGTCTTCAACGACAAGGCATTCATCGAGCTGACAAGCCGGGAGACGCGCGACGACAATCGCGTGTACCTGGAGCACGGCAAGCCGATCATCTTCGGTCGGAACAACGAGTTCGGGATCCGCATCGGCGAGCGCGGGGCCGAGATCGTGGAAGTGGCGGACGTCGGGATCGATGCGATCCAGGTGCACAACGAAAAGGACCCGGAGCCCGGCGTTGCGTTCGCCCTGAGCCGGCTGTCTCGTGGCCCCCACGGTCCAACGCCGCTCGGCGTCTTTCGTAACGTCGAGCGCGCCGTCTACGAGGACATGATGGCCGCGCACATCGCCGAGGCTCAGGCAAAGAGGGGGACCGGGGACCTCGCGGTGCTGCTTCGCTCCGGCGGAACCTGGACCGCCGAATAGGACCGTTCGTGCCCCGATCGCGGGATTCCAGCGCCGGCTCATCGCGTTGGAACCCGACGGGTGACCTCGACGTCACGAGCGAAGCGCTTCGTGTCCGATTCACGAAGTGGGATGGTGGAGCCCACTGGGCGTTCGACATGCGGCGCCTTGGAGAGGACGAACACGGAACGTGGCTCTGGGCGCCGGCCGGTACAGAGCTGCGGAGGGGTTCCGAACGGACGGTCACGACCGGCGCCGGATTCGTCAAGCTCATCACGCCGGGCCGGTGGTGGACGGCGGTCTGGAATGACCGCGGCGGCGATTCCGACGGGACGATCGATGTCTACGTCGACGTCATCACACCGGCGGTTTGGGAAGGGCACACGATCCGCATGGTCGATCTCGATCTCGACGTGGTACGGCGATGGGACGGATCCGTCGAAATCGCCGATGAGGACGAATTCGACGACCACCGGACTGCCTTCGGCTATCCGGAGGCGGTGGTGGCCATGGCGCGAACCGTCACGGCCCGACTTGCGATCGACGTCGAGCGGCGGGTCGAGCCTTTCGGTGCGGTGGGCGAGCAGTGGCGCGAGACGGCTCGTGAACGTTGACGAACTGACGGACTTCGTGGCCGAGCGGCTCGCAGCCGTGGCCGATCCGGCGAAGGCCGGACCCATGGCCGCCTACCTGAAGACGGACATGCCCTTCTACGGAGCGCAGAAGCCGGCACGGGTGCCGATCGTACGAGCCGCGGTTCGAGAATTCCCTCCCGAGCGACGGGCCGACTATCGAGACGCGGTGCTGGCGCTCTGGTCACAGCCTCATCGGGAGGAACGGTACGTGGCGATCGAGTATGCCACTGCGTTCCCCAGGTACATCACCCCGTCGTCGATGCCGCTCTACCGAAAGCTCATCGTCGACGGCGCGTGGTGGGATCTCGTCGACACGATCGCGGTCCACCTCGTCGGTCATGTGCTGGCGCACCAACGCGCGGCAACGACGGCCGAAGTAGCGGGATGGATCGATGATCCGGACCTGTGGCTGCGCCGCGCGGCGATCATCTGCCAAATCGGCCGGAAGGAAGCCACGGACACCGAGTTGTTGTTTGATGCGTGTTTGCGGCGCATGGACGAAAACGAGTTCTTCATTCGGAAGGCGATCGGATGGGCGCTGCGTGAATACGCGAAGACCGATCCGGAAGCGGTGATTGCCTTCGTGGGGGAGCACCGCGATCGCCTTTCGGGCCTTTCATTTCGCGAAGCAACGAAGCACCTCGACGTCTGATACGGTCGACGCATGAACGAAGAAACGATGCAATCGATGTGGGACGACCGCTACCGCGAGCAAACTGCGATGTGGGGGAGCGAACCGAACCGCTTTCTCGTCGAAGCCGTTGCGGACCTCACACCGGGGACCGCACTCGACCTCGGGTGCGGGCAGGGCCGCAATGCCATCTGGCTCGCCGGGCACGGCTTCACGGTCACCGGCTTCGACCTTTCGCCGGTCGCCGTCGAGCAGGCGACCGCCGCGGCAGTGGCGGCGGGCGTCGACGTCGAGTTCGCGGCGGTTGATCTCACGACGTGGGATCCCGACGGCCGGGAGTGGGATCTCGTCGTGCTTGCCTACGTCCACGTGCCGGAGGTGATGCGTCGTGCCGTTCACGCGGCGGCGGCGCGCGCCGTTGCTCCCGGGGGACGAATCGTTGTGATCGCCCACCACCTCGACAACCTCGGTCGCGGCACCACCGGACCGTCGAATCCCGACTGGCTGTTCACCGAGGACCAGCTCGCGCGCGACTTCGCTGAGTTCGACATCGTGCGGAACGAGCAGGTGCTCAGGCCGACCGAGCACGGCGATGCCCTCGATGTGGTGTGCGTGGCGGTGAGGCGTTGACTCACACGCGCCCGGCGCGTCGGGGCGGCCAGTAGCGGGCGACCACGGTCCATCCGACATCTTCGATCGGGATGGGGCCGAGGACCCGGCTGTCGACCGACGAGACGGCGCGGCGATCGGCCATTACCCACACCGAACCGTCGGGCACATCGTCGTGGGACTCGGGGAAGAGCGGTTCGTCGGCCCACGGTTCGGCGAGCACACGGTCATCGATGTGGATCTGGCCTGCGGCAACCGTGATTCGCTCGCCCGGCAGCCCGATCACGCGTTTGACCAGCGTCCAGTCCGGGTAGGACGCGTGGGTGAAGATGACGACATCACCACGCGCGGGCATGTTTCGGCGGCGTCGGGCGATCACCCAATCGTCGGGCTGGAGCGTCGGGCGCATCGAATCGTCGACGATCGCGAACCGACGGGTTGTTCCGCCCATCACGGCGGCCCCGATCGTTGTCACTCCGACGGCTGCCGCTGCAAGTCCCCGCCTGCGAATATGCCCTCCTTCGCCCCGTCTGATTCTACGGTGGAGAAGTTCGGGGGGGATGGCGTCACACGCTCCGGTATGGTTGCGGAGAACCCCGGCTCGATAGGAGGAAGCCATGAAGATCGTCGAGAAGCTCATCGCCCCCCGCCACGAGGCGCACGCCCACTGCGACTTGTTCTGCGGCACCTACGACCCTGCCCAGGCAATGATCGAGGCAGTTTCGTGCCTGAAGATCGCCGAGAAGTACCAGGCCTCTGACGACGAGGTGTTCCGTGCTCGGGCCATCTCGATCAAGGAACAGAGCGCAGAGCTCGTCAAGCACCATCTCTGGGTGTTGTGGACGGACTTCTTCGAGCCGAAGCACGTGGAGCAGTTCCCGAACCTCCATGACCTCTTCTGGCGAGCGACGAAGGCGGCAGGCGAAGCGAAGAAGACGATGGATCCGGCGGCGTCGCAGAAGATGATCGACCTGATCCAGGACGTCTCCGACGTCTTCTGGGCCACGGAGAAGGCGCAGGGCGCGGGGGTGTACAAGCCGTAGTCACGCCTGGGGCTATCCACCGGGACGTCGCCGGTCGGTGCTCGGTGCCTGGCAGGAGCTGAAACCAAGACACGAGACACGAGACCCGAGACGGCCGCGGCAGGTCTCGTATCTCGTGTCTCGTCTTCAGCCAATGAGATCGAGCACGTCCGTTTCGTCGGGGTCGGCCGGTGGGCGGCGGCGGGCGGAGGCGGTCAGGATGTCGAAGAGGAACGAGCCGAGGCTGAAGGCAATCCCTGCGAACGCCGCTGTCCCGAGGACGATCGCCACGACGCTGACGATCGTTGTCTGACCCGGAATGTTGGTCATCACCGCCCACCCGATCAGAAACGCGGCCGCAGCACCGATCACCGTCGGTGGGATGGCGCGTCCGGCCGTCGCGAGCACCTGCCGCAGGCGAGCGTGTCCGTCCGATCCTCGATACCACAGGAGGGCGAGCGCGGTGGTGTAGGCGAGCAGCGACAACACGCTGGCGAGCGCAACGCCCCGGATCCCGAACTCGTCGGAAAACAGGAAGTAGAGCGGTACGGCGATCACGGTCGCGACCGTACCCACGATGACCGGAGTCCACATCGAGCGCTTGGCGTAGAAGGCGCGGGTCAGGATCTGGAGCGCACCCCACACCGGGATGGAAAGCGCGTAGAAGAACAGCGCCGCGGCGGTCGCGGAGCTATCGGCGACATCGAATGCAAATCGCTCATAGAGGGCACGCACCACCGGCAGCGCCAGCGCCGTCAGGAGCCCGGTTGCAGCGATCGAGAGCACCAGGACCCAGCGCATGGCCTTGTCGACGGTGTCGTGCATGGACCGGATCCTTCCCTCTGCCCAGAGGCGCGAGAGGAACGGGTAGGCGGCAACCGCTGCAGCCTGGGCAATGATCCCGACCGGAACGAGCATCGTCCGCCTGGCATATTGGAGATGCGTCTGGGTGCCGTCGCCGACGAGGTCTCCGAACACGGACATGAAGCTCTCGTCGAGAGCAACGATCGACTGGCCGATCATCAGCGGGATGGCCATCACCACGTACTGCTTCACGGCCGACGCGAACCACCCGTCCGAGAAATCGAAGTGCATGCCGACGCGTCGTGCTCCCCACCACTGAACGGCGAAGTTGCCGATGAAGGCACCGGCAACGGCTCCCCAGACGAACCCCTCAGGGTCGGCCGTCCCGGTGGCCCAGGCGAAGATGAGGCCGCCGGCAATGATCCCCGCGTTGTAGATGATCGGCGCCAGCGTAGGGATCGTGAACACGCCCTGCGCGTACTGGACGGCGGCGAACATCGCGCCGACGACGAAGGCGAATTGCGCCGGCATCACGATGCGTGTGAGGCGAACGGTGGTCGCCGTTTGCTCTGCCGTGAACTCCGGGTAGATGGTCTCGATGATCCACGGCGCGGCGAACCAGGCCGCAATGATCAGCAGCGTGATGCCGATTGCCAGCCAGCGGACGAT
>JAHEEL010000132.1 GCA_024640745.1 Actinomycetes bacterium | reverse complement strand
CCCCGACCGTGTTCCACAAGACGATCCCGACCCCGAGCGAAACCAGCGCGGCAGCGATCGCCCCGGCCCACACCCATCGACCGTCAGCGCGCCGATCGATCCGGTGGAGATAGCCGAGCAGCAGCGCAACGATGATCGCCGCTTCGACCCCTTCTCGGAGCATGACGAGAAACGCAGCCAACGTCCGACTCCTATCTCCGCTGACGAGCTTTCCACTACGACCGTAGTGTAAATAGAGGAGCTAGGCGCGGTCTGCCTACGATTCCGGCATGGCCGACACTCGGGACCAATCGCCGCAATCGCCCACCGTCGTCGTTGCGCGGCGTGTGGTCCCCGGCCGGGAGGAGGAGTTCCGCGCCTGGAACGAGCGTATCCGAGCCGCCGCAGCGTCGTACGAGGGATTCCTCGATTCTGAGATCCAGCCGCCGACCGATTCACATCCCGGCGAGTGGGTAACGGTCTACTCGTTCGCAACCGTGGAACAGCTCGATCGCTGGCTGACGTCGGATCGCCGCACAGAACTCATCGCTGAAGCGGAGCACGTCGTCGACGGACCGGCGCGGGAACAACGAGTCGCCGGGCTGCGAACGGCACCGGAACCGGTCACGGTGGTCTTCTCCCAGCACATCGCTCCGGCGAACCGGACCGAGTTCGCCAAACGCCACGATGACGTGAACGACCGCCTGCGCGCCTTCCCGGGATTCCTCGGTTCAGAGCTCCTCCAACCGGTCGAGGGCGTCCAGGACGAGCACGTCATCGTTGCTTCGTTCGCGTCTCGCGCCGACCTCGACCGCTGGTTGGAATCCGACGAGCGCAGCGACTGGCTCAGCCTCACCGAGCATCTCGTCGACGGCGATCGCACGGTCAACGTGGTCGGCGGATTCGGGGGCTGGTTCCCGGCTCAACCGTCCCGTCCGCAAGGCCCGAAGAAGTGGAAGCAGTCGATCGCGGTCTTCATCGCCCTCTTCCCAACGTCCCTGGTCATCACGCTGGTCCGCGGCGAGATGGCCCCCAGCATGAACCTCGTGCTGGGTGTATTCGTGTCCAACGTTCTTGGGATCCTGGCCCTCACCTACGTGCTGATGCCCTGGGTCACGAAATGGTTGAGGAACTGGCTCACGCGCTGAATCCGGGGACGTCGCGTACCGCTAGCCGCCTTCGACCGCTCCCGACTCCAGGGGATCGATCAGTTCGGGAACGTCGTTGCCCACCCGGTTGACGAGCGTCGAGACCGCGTGCTCGGAGAGATCGGGGACCGGCAGCCCCGCGACGAGCGCTCCCAGCGCATCCTTGTCGCGATTGTCGGGGTCCAGCCATGCATCCCAGGCCGACTTCGCCAGAATCACCGGCATTCGATCGTGGATCGGAGCAACGACGACGGACGGCTTCCCGGTCACGATCGTGCACGTGCGCACCCGATCACCCGAATCCGGATCGGTCCACGACGACCACAACCCGGCGAGAGCGAGCGGCCGGCCATCCGGCGAGTAGAAATAGTGCGGCAGCTTGCCCCGCTCCTTCGGCTCCCACTCGTAGAAGCCGTCGGCGGGGATGATGCACCGCCGAGCGGCGAAGGAGTCCCGAAATGCGGGCTTCACTCCGGCCGTCTCCAGCCGTGCGTTGATCAGCCGGGCGCCGATCTTGCGATCCTTCGCCCAGAAAGGCACGAGGCCCCAATCGAAGGTGCCGAGCAGCCGTTGCCCGTCATGCTCCGCGACCGCATACACCTGCTTGGTTGGGGCCACATTCCAGGATCGCAGCACCTCTTCGGTCTGGATGACGTCGACGGAGAAATACGAGCCGTAGTTCTCGGCTTCCTCGGTCTGAACGAATCGTCCGCACATGCATCGATCCTACGCGCACCAAGAACCTATTCCGGCTGACCTGCAATCGCTTCAGTTCCGGGGCGCCGTGCGCCGATGAACATCCCGATGGAATCAGCAATTCGTTTCGGCTCGGTCTCAAAGGCCTTTGGTTCCGTTCGCGCCGTCGAGTCCCTCACGTTTGCCGCGCCGGCCGGCGCGGTGACGGTTCTGCTCGGCCCGAACGGTGCCGGGAAGACCACCACAGTGCGCCTCACCACCGGCGCGCTCGTTGCCGACCGTGGCGACATCGAAGTGCTCGGCCTCCATCCCAAGCTCGATGGGGATGAGGTGCGTCGCCGTGTCGGCATCGTCCCGCCAAAACCCGCGTTCTACGATCAGCTCACCGGGTGGGAGAACCTCGCATTCGCCTCTCGGATCTTCGGGTCGACCGAGCAGGCGGCGTACGAGGCCGCCGAGCGGTTCGCGATCGACGACGCGCTCCTGCAAGAGGTCGGCGGCTACTCGACCGGAATGCGGACGCGACTCGCGCTCTCCCGGGCCGTCATTCACGACCCGGAGGTGCTCCTGCTCGACGAGCCGACCGCCGGCCTCGACCCCGAATCGGCCCGCAATGTGCTCGCCCTGATTCGCGAGCTCGCCGGACGGGGACGAACAATCGTGCTCTGCACCCACCTCCTGCACGAAGCCGAGGGAATCGCCGACCAAGTCGTGCTGATGAACAAGGGGCATGCACAAGCCGCGGGAGAACCGGCCAAGCTTGCCGGCGAGTACCTCTCCGATCCCGTCGTCGTGCTAGACGCCGAGAATCGGGCTGCGCTCCAGTCCCTCGAACGACACGATGGCGTCGTGTCGGTTTCGTGGAACGGCTCCGTGCAGGTGACCCTCGACACCCTCGATCGTCTGCCCGACCTCGTCACCTACCTGGTCAACGAGGGGGCCCGAATCACCCGGGTCGAGCCGGTCGGCGCCACGCTCGAGGAGCTGTACTTCGAGATGCAGCGTACGCACCGGGAGGCCACGACATGAGTTGGGATCACGTGCGGGCGATTGCGGGCGCCGACTTGCGCCGGTTGTTCAAGAGCAAGGACTACTGGATCCCGCTCTCGCTCCTCGGTGCGTTGTTCTTCGTCGTGATCCCGTTCATCACGCTCAGCGTGGTGGGCACCATCGCCGACACGCCCTTCGCCGACCAGGTGACCAGCATCGTCGGGAACCTTCCGGACAGCATCGCCGAGTCGAGCCCCACGGATAGCCCGACAGCGCAGGCGGCCTACGTGATCGCCGTCTACATGTTGGCGCCCATCGCGATCATCGTTCCGCTGACGATCTCCGTGGCGGTGGCGTCGAACGCGATCGTCGGTGAACGGGAGCGCGGCACCGGCGAGTTCCTCGCCCACAGCCCGCTCACGACGCGCGAGATCTACTACGGGAAGCTGATCGCAAGTCTGATCCCGGGCTATCTGGCCACGATCGTCGGCTTCTCCCTCTACTCCCTCGTCGTGAACGCGACGCTTGGGTCCGAGATGGGGGGATGGTTCTTTCCCACGACCGGGTGGTTCTTCCTGATCCTGTGGGTCATACCGCCGTTCATCGCAGTTGCGATCTCGATCGTGCTGAGGATGTCGGCGAGGATGCGCTCGGCGGCAGCGGCGCAACAGTCATCGAGCCTCGTGACGCTGCCGGTCATCATTCTCTCCTACGCCGTCTCAGCCCGGGTGATCTCGACACCCGGCTCCTCGGCGGTCTTGATAGGAGGGATTGCGTGGGTCATCGCGATCCTGCTGTCGATCAGAGGAGCGGGGAAGCTCAAGCGAGAGCGGCTCCTCGGCGTCGCCTCCGAGACCTGACCCGTCAACCGGCCGCCGGCTCCGCTTTCCGGCGGCTTGTCCGACCGCCACCGCCCGTCGATGGCTCCCAGCGGAACCACCGGATGGCGAGCACGAGGGCCACGAACCCCCACAGCACGAGGTACGCGAGATCCGTCCACTGGATGTCCGGCCGCATCACCGGGGGTGTGAAGGCGGCACGGAACGGCTCTACGAAGTGGCTCAGCGGGAAGAAGTTTGACACGGCGTCGAGCCATGCCGGGGGGTCTTCGCCGGGGATGATGAACACCCCGGAGACGAAGGCCAGGGGGAGCAGGGTTGCGTTCGCGATCGCGGTCGCCGCCTGTCCCGACGGCGCAACAGCGGCGACCAGGAGCCCGAGGGAGGCAAAAGCGGCGACGCCGACGAAGAACACCACCACCAGAATCGCCACCGTCTCGGCATAGAACTGGAGACCGAAGAACCCGGCGCCCACAGCAAGCATGATCAACGTGCCGATCAGCGCGATCATGATCGACGACAGGATCTTCCCTCCGAGGAAGATCCATGCGGGCAAGGGGGTGCCTCGCACTCGCTTCAGGATTCCCTCGTCGCGCTGATAGGCCGTCGTGATCGAGATGTTGGTGTACGTCGCCGAGACGGCAGAGAACACGGCAAGCGACGGTGCATAGAACTGGGCCGTGGTGATCCCGAGATAGTCGATGTCCTGATTCCCGAAGACGGCGGAGAACACCACATAGATCAGCAGCGGAAAGAAGATCGTGAAGAACGCCGAAATCGGCGTGCGCCAGAAGATGCGCCATTCGTAGACGGCTTGGTACCAGAGCAACGAGAGCGCCGATGGCCGCTTCATGGCGCATCTCCATCGGTGAGTGCGAGGTAGATGTCCTCGAGCGATGGGCGCGTCACGGCCAATCCCTGCAGGACGATCCCCCGCTCGATCGCCCAGCCGGTGAGGGTGTGCAGCAGGGTCGTTGGGTCGTCGGTGTGGTACTCGACCGTGCTCCCGTCGATCGTCGTCGGCTCGACCGGGAGGATGTCCGGAGACTGCTCGACGAGGATGAACCGCACCTCGGTGCGGGCCGTTGCACGCCCGCCCAGGGTGTCCGGCGTGCCTTCCGCCACGATCAGCCCGTGGTCGATCACCGCCACCCGGTCGGCGAGGTTCTGCGCTTCGTCCATGTAGTGGGTGGTGAGCAGAATCGTCTTCCCGAGATCGGTGAGGTTGCCGATCACCTCCCACGCCTGTCGCCGCGCCGACGGGTCGAATCCCGTGGTTGGTTCGTCGAGGAAGATGAGATCAGGGTCACCGACGATGCCGAGGGCGACCTCGAGGCGGCGCTTCTGACCGCCGGAGAGCGTCTTCACCCGAGCGTCGGCCTTCTCGTCGAGTCCGACGATGCCGATGAGGTCGCCGGTGTCGAGGCGTTTGGGGTAGACCCGGCCGTAGGTGTCGATGGCCTCGCGAACGGACAGCTCGCGCTCGACCGACGACTCCTGCAGCACGATTCCGATACGCTCCTTGAAATCCCGCTGGTTCTCGGACGGATCGAACCCGAGCACCTGGGCGTCGCCGCCGGTGCGTCCGCGATAGCCCTCGAGGATCTCGACGATCGTGGTCTTGCCGGCGCCGTTCGGCCCGAGCAGCGCGAAGACCTCGCCCTCTTCGATCTCGAAGCGGACGCCGCGCACCGCTTCCACGTCGCCGTAGCGCTTCGTGAGGTTGTCGACCGATACGACCGCCATGGAGACTTCCCTCCTCCCCTGCGAAGATTGGCACAAAGCCGACCGTTGCGCCACGCGGAAGGAGGCGCAGGAACCGGATGAGCGTGCGCTAGCGTCTCACCGTCATGCTCAAGAGAATCGCCGTGTTCGTCCTGCCAATCGCGCTGCTCACCGCAGCGTGCAGTTCGAGTGGAGACACCATGCCGACCGACCATCCGTGGCAATTGATCGAATTCGCCGGCCCCGACGGCACGATGGCGACGCCGATCACGATCCCCACGCTCGCGTTCGACGATGGCCAGGTTTCGGGGAACGCGTCCTGCAACCGCTACTTCGGTCCGTACGAGATCGATGGTTCATCCATCACGTTCGGTCCGCTCGCCTCAACGGAGATGTTCTGCGGCGAGGAGGGCGTGATGGATCAGGAAGCGGCGTACTTGGCGGCCCTCGCCACCGTCGATACCTGGTCCATCGAAGACGAGCAATTGACTCTCTTGTCCGGCGAGACATCGGTGCTGGTGTTCGTCGCTATCTCCCAGGATCTCGCCGACACTGCGTGGGATCTGCTCGCCTACAACAACGGGACCGGCGGCTTCCAATCTGCGGTGATCGACGTTGCGGTGACGGCGGTCTTCGCTGAGGACGGCACGCTCACGGGAAACGGAGGCTGCAACTCCTACAGCGGCACCTGGGCGACCGACGACGGGTCCATCGAGATCGGTCCCATCGCTGCGACCCTGATGGCGTGCGCCGATGCCGAGGTTGGCAATCAGGAGACACGCTATCTCATGTTGCTCGGCGAGGCCGACACCTACCGCGTCGACGCCGGCACGCTCGAGATATTCGACGCTGAGGGCACTCGCACTCTGCAGTACCGGCGCGCGGCCACGCCGTAGTCTGCCGATCATCGGCGCTTCAGTCGATCCAGCGCTCCGGCCGTTCCTTGATACGGCTGAAGCCGAGTTCGTCGCAGAA
>JAHEEL010000131.1 GCA_024640745.1 Actinomycetes bacterium | reverse complement strand
CTCCACGCCGAGGGCGCGGAACACGTAGTCGATGATCGAATTCGACATCTTGATGTTCGGGTGGCCCTCGACGAAGCCCCTCGGTTCAAAGGTCTGGAACGTGAACGTGTCGACGAATTCTTCGAGTGGGACACCGTATTGCAGGCCTTTCGACACGGCGATGGCGAAGCAGCTCAGCACGCCGCGCAGCGTTGCCCCTTCCTTTGCCAGGTCGATGAACAACTCGCCGAGGGTGCCGTCTTCGTATTCGCCGGTCCGGAGGAACACCTTGTGTCCGCCGACGCGTGCTTCCTGCGTGAATCCGGTGCGCCGTGATGGGAGGAGGAACCTCGGGCGCGAGATGTCGTCGTAGGCCTGGGTGGGGGACAACCCGGGCTGGAACATGCCGGCGTGGATCATGACCTCGCGGACGATGGTTTCGGTCACCGCTTCCGGCTCATCCTCACCGGCGACGTCGTCGGTCGTCGCCGACAAGGGCTGGGAGGCCTTGGAGCCGTCGCGATAGAGGGCCATCGACTTGAGACCGAGTTCCCAGGAGAGGCGGTAGGACTCTTCGATGTCATCGACGGTGACCTCGTTCGGCATGTTGATCGTCTTGGAGATCGCCCCGGAGATGAACGGCTGAGCGGCGGCCATCATCTTGATGTGGCCGGTGTAGTCGATGAATCGCTCGCCGTAGCGCCCGTTGCGATTCGCCGTGTCGAACACGGGCAGATGCTCGTCGAGCAGGCCGGGTGCACCTTCGATCGTCTGACGTCCGCAGACGTGGTCGTTGGCGTCGCGGATCTGGTCATCGGTGAAGCCGAGTTCGTGCAGCATCGAGAAGCCGAGGCCGTTGTATTGCTCGGGGGTGAAGCCGAGGTTCTGCATCGTCTCTTCGCCGAGCGTCCACTGGTTGAAGGCGAACCCGATCTCGAACACCGACGGCAACGTCGCCTCGATCCTCTCGATGTCTTGGGCGGTGAAGCCTTTCGTCATCAGCGTCGCGGCGTTGATGTGCGGTGCTCGCTGGATGCTCATCGTTCCGATCACGTAGTCGATGATCTGTTCGATGCGCTCATCGCTGTAGCCCAGACGGTTGAGCGCCGGGACGATCGATCGGTTCGCGATCTTGAAGTAGCCCCCACCTGCGAGCTTCTTGAACTTCACGAGGGCGAAATCCGGCTCCACACCGGTCGTATCGCAGTCCATGAGGAGCCCGATCGTGCCGGTTGGGGCCAGCACCGTTGCCTGCGCGTTGCGATAGCCATATCGCTCACCCAGCTCGACGGCCCGGTCCCAGGCCTCGCGCGCCTCCGCGACCATCTCCGGTGGTCCGCATGCCGGGTCGATGCCGGTGACGAAATGGCTGACGCTTTCGTAGTCGCTCTGGTCGGCGTTGTAGGCGGCCCGACGGTGATTGCGCATCACGCGCAGCATCGACTCGCGGTTCTCTTCGTACTTCGGGAAGGGGCCGAGCACGCTCGCCATCTCGGCCGAGGTGGCATAGGCGTCGCCCGTGAGGATCGCCGTCAGGGATCCGGCAATGGCGCGGCCTTCGTCAGAGTCGTAGGGGATGCCGATCCGCATCAGAAGGGATCCGAGGTTCGCGTAGCCGAGACCGAGCGTCCTGTAGTCGTAGGAGCCCTGAGCGATGTCCTTCGAGGGGAACTGCGCCATCGTGACCGAAATCTCGAGCACGATCGTCCACAGGCGGATCGCATGGCGGTAGCCGTCGAGATCGAAGACGCCCGTAGCGTCGTCGTAGAACTGGCCGAGATTCAGCGATGCGAGGTTGCAGGCCGTGTTGTCGAGGAACATGTACTCCGAACACGGGTTTGATGCCCGGATCTCGCCTTCGGCGGGCGATGTGTGCCACTGGTTGATCGTGGAATGGAACTGGACGCCCGGATCGGCGCTTGCCCATGCTGCTTCTGCGATCTGGCGCCACAGGTCGCGAGCGCTCACCGAGCGAACCGTGCTGCCGTCCGTGCGGCTGGTGAGGTCCCAGTCGAGGTCATCGATGACCGCATCGACGAATGCATTGCTGAGGCGGACCGAGTTGTTGGAGTTCTGCCCGGATACGGTCGCGTACGCTTCGCCGTTGAAGTCGGCCGGGTATCCGGCGGCCACGAGCGCGCGGACCTTGTCCTCCTCCTTCGCCTTCCACGCGATGAACGTCTCGACATCGGGATGGTCGATATCGACGATGACCATCTTGGCTGCGCGGCGCGTGGTGCCACCCGACTTGATGGCCCCTGCAGCCCGGTCGCCGACCTTCAGGAAGCTCATGAGCCCGGACGACTTCCCACCACCGGACAGCGGCTCGCCCTCGGCCCGGATGTTGGAGAAGTTTGCTCCGGCGCCGGCGCCCATCTTGAACAAGCGGGCCTCACGAACCCAGAGATCCATGATGCCGCCCGGGTTCACCAGGTCATCGTCGACGCTCATGATGAAGCAGGCATGCGGGGCGGGGCGGCTATAGGAATCGAGCGACTCGGTGGGCTCTCCTGTCTCTGGGTCGACGTACCAGAAGCCCTGGGCGACGCCCTCGATGCCGTAGCGGTGGTTGAGGCCGGTGTTGAACCACTGCGGGGAGTTCGGCGCTGCCATCTGGTGGAGGAGCATGTATGCGAGTTCGTCCTCGAACGCCTGCGCGTCGTCGGCCGAGGCGAAGTAGCCGTGCTCTTCGCCCCACCAGCGCCAGGTCGAGGCCAGTCGGTCGATGACCTGCCGTGCCGAGCGTTCCGGCCCGAGTACCGACTCGCCGTCCTCATCGACGATCGGAGTGCCGTCGGTTTCGACCTGGGGGACACCTGCCTTCCGGAGGTACTTCGACACCATGATGTCCGCCGCGACCTGCGACCACGAGGCCGGCACCTCGGCATCCTTCATCTCGAAGACGATCGAACCGTCGGGGTTGGTGATCCGAGAATCTCTGCGGACCCACTCCACCGTTTCGTACGGATCGACGCCCGCGGCGGTGAATCGCCGTTCGATTTGGAGCCCTTCGGTCATTGTTCCTCCTCAGTTGGCGCCACCACCGACGCACACTATCCACAGATCTATCCACACCCACAAGATGTTGGGGCCGAAACGCGGTAAAGCCCCTATATCTAGCACGGTTTCACGAGTGTAATTACACGCGTGCCATCCGTCAAACCTCTTGGACGAAGGCTCGTTTCGGCGGCGAAAATGCTTCGTTTCCACCCCCGATCGGACGGCGATCCTTAGTTCTAGGTCGAGCCGCATCGAACAGCAAGGCGAAGCCCGGACAGGTTTTCGCGGAGCCGCGTTTGTTTTCGCGAGGCGCCCGTCAGCCGGTTTCGAGTGCCTGTTCGGACCGTTCGGTCAAGGTCGCCGTCACGTCTGCGATGTCGTCGGGAGCCGTCTGTGACGCCTTCCACCAACCCCATCCGGCGGGGACGAAAGCGAATTGCAGAATGGACAGGCTCAGGATCCAGTTGAGGGGCGGCGCAAGTCCCTTGGCCGCGCTCGCGATCGCCGGGGCTGCCGCCTGACCGGCAGACCTCGTTGCATTGTTCCCGAACTCCCTGACTCCGAAGAGGGTCGCCCGGCGCTCCGGCACGTTTACGTCGGAGATCATGGCGAAGCCGTTCGGCGAATCGACCGACGTCAACCCATAGGCGAGCGAGGCTGACAGCAACGCCAGCGCGAGCCATGGATTCGAGAAGAGGCCGGTTGCGAGTTCACCGAGCAGCGTCATCGACCCGGCTCCGTCCGTGATTTCGAGGTTGTGCAGCGGTACCCAAAGGAAGACGAGGAAGAATGGGATTGCGCCGAAGACTCCTGCAGCGCTGACAAGGGCACGACCGCGCGGCGTTCTTCGCTGGAAACGATCGCCCACGTATCCGCCGAGGATCGAGAAGCCGTTGCCGACGGCGAACAGGATCGCGAGCAGGCCGCCAAACTTGGTGCCGGTGGATTCGGAATAGCCCTGCGCAATCACCTTCTCCTGGTACAGGAACGCGACCCAGATCAGGGATCCGTAGGCGACTTGGGCAAACAGGCCTTGAAAGATGATCCATCGATTGGTCCGGCGCCTGAGGAGCGGCCCGATCTGATCCGGAGTCATCCGATACTCATACGCGTCCCCCGCCGCGTACAGATCCTTGAGTTCGGGCTCCTTGAGTCCGCGGGGAGCCTCAAACGCGAAGAGATAGAGGAACGCGAACAACACGCCCAGCGCCGACGTCACGAGAAGCGGAGCGCGAAAGTCGTCTGCCCCGAATTGGCTGGCCAGAGCGATCCCGACACCGGCACCAAGTCCCTGCGAGATGCCCCAGAAGCTCATAGCAAGTCCCCGGCGAGCGGGCCCAACGAAGTCCGAGATCACGGAGAATCCGGCCGATGCAATGGCGCCGAGACCCACTGCGACGAGAACCTGCCAGGCAAAGAACTGCCAGTATGTGGTTGCCGTCGTAGCCAGCGCCTGACTCACCGCCCACAACAGGGTCCCGGCGATGAGGAGCAGCTTTCGCGATGTTCGGTCTGCCGCATATCCCCAGAACACCGCGGTCGTTGCGAGGACCAGCGTCTGGGTCGCGACGAGAATGCCGACAGCCATTTCCGAGGAATCGGTTCCTGCGACGACTGGTTTCGTCATCGACGGGACAAGCCAGATCGCCGCGTTGTCCAACGACGCAAGCACGATGAACACAGCGATCGTGTACATCACGTGGATCGGGCTGCCCCACCGGGCAGAGCGGGCACGGTGCATGGGTGCCATTGTGGCCGCTCCCCGATGGTCTGCGCTAGATCGTCTGGGTCAGATGGTCTGCGTTAGCGGTCGCCGGGTTGGTCCTCGCTCGAAGCGTCCGGATCCGCGTCGGGGGGTTGCGACGTGATTGGCGTCGGGTCGGCCGGTGGGACGACGGGCGGCGGGGGTGCGGCGACCGGCGCAGGCTGCGGAGCTGCGCCCTTCCCGAACGGTGCCCACGCGGCCATGATGAGGCCGAGCAAGATGCCGAGGAGCGGCAGGATCCAGAGCCACTCGCTGCTCAACGGAAGCACCCCGAAGAGGAACAGCGTGACGCCGAGGAACAGTCCGAACAGAAAGCCGCTGATGATTCCGAGGATGGCGTGTCCCTTCATCACTTCCCGCCCTTCTTCGTCCCTGCAGCCAGCACGCCTGCCCCGAACACCACGGTGCCGGCTGCAGCGACGAGCGCCGCAGGTCCGGGATCACCGTCGAGTTGGACGGTGACGACCACCTCGCAATCGGCGTCGCCCTGCCGGTGCCACGCCGTCACTTCGAGCTCGCCGGCGCCTGCGGGTACCCAGCTCGGAACCGAGTAGCTGTAGGTTCCGTCGGCAGACACCTGCGTCGTCTCGCCGCCCCAGCCCACCACCTGCCATGAGGACAGCGGAGCCTGAACGCGAACGCCGCCCTCGAACGAGATCGGGTTATCGAGCGGCGCTGCGCCTTCAGCGAGCGTGCCGGCGTAGACGACCGTCTCTTCTTTCGGCACGAGGAACACATCCGATGCCGGGCGCTCGGCGACAAGCGTCTTGTCCGAGTTCTTCGAAGGGAACTCAGCAAATCCGGTGCACTCTCCGCGCACGACCTCGGCACCGGCCGGGGCCGCGAAAAGCATCGTCAGCATCATTCCGAGCACGAGCGCGGAGAGGGTCGTTGCCGCCTTCCTTCGCAAGGGTTCTTGCATGGTTCCCCTCTCGATAGGGAGTGGTCCGATTGCGACTCTACGGGAACCGTTTGCCGCTGAACAGTATTGTCGGCTCGTGGCCGGAGAACTGAACGCATCGTGGGAGCCCGATCCCAGAACCGTCGCGCGAGCCAACCTCACAACGGTGATCAGCGGCGGGGGTTTCGCGTCGTACGAAGAGCTGCATCGATGGTCGACAGAGGAGCGTTCGGACTTCTGGCAGATGGTGCTCGACCGCCTTGGGATCGTATTCGACACGCGGCCAGACGAAATCCTCGCCGGAACGGAGCGTCGGCCGATCTGGCTCCCCGGAGCGCGTATGAACATCGTGAATTCGTGCTTCACGGCGTCGCCGGAGGACACCGCGATCGTCTTTCGGCGAGACGGCGTGGACGGCCGCCTGTCCTATCGGAAGTTGCGCAGCCTCGTCGATCGATGTGCGCTCGGGCTCACCGCTTGCGGTGTTGGCATCGGCGACCGGATCGCCATCGCCATGCCGATGACCGTGGAGTCGGTGGTCGCGTACCTCGGCGTGGTCTCCCTTGGCGCCGTCGTCGTCTCTATCGCCGACTCGTTCGCGCCGCACGAGATCGCGACCCGGCTGAGCATGACCCAACCGAGCCTGGTCATCACGCAGGATCTGCTCGTGCGAGAGGGGCGCGCGCTTCCCCTGTACGAGAAGGTCGTCGGCGCCGAGGCGACCCGGTGCATCGTCGTCGAGACCGGCGCCGGGATCCCGCTGCGGCCGAACGACCTCTCCTGGGAGCGCTTCCTTGCCGAA
>JAHEEL010000130.1 GCA_024640745.1 Actinomycetes bacterium | reverse complement strand
CGCCGTTGATGACCTGTTCGAATCCGGCAAAATCGAAGATGGCGAAGTTATTGACCTTGATACCGGTGAAGTCCTCGACCGCCAACGTGAGCATCGTGGGTGCATTGACGTCTCCGCACTCCCGGTAGGCGGTGTTGATCCGCCCGTAGCCGTTCGTGCAGCGATTTGGGACATAGAGGTCGCGCGGGAGCGACACCATGAAAGGTGCAAGGCTCTCGTCTGCGGGGAGGACGGCCAGAAGGATGACGTCGGCGAGTTCGGCAGCTTCGTCGTTGCCGATGAGCAACACCGATCGATACGCGCCTTCAATGGTGGGTGCGGCGACCACCACCTCTTCGATTGGCTTCACGTCGGGATCCTCGTCGATCTCGACATCGGAGACCGGGGGCAGGGACGTCGACGGCAGAGCCTCGCCCGCTTCCGAAGTCGCAAGCGTCTCTCGATCCACGCTCGCCCATGATTCGTAGATCCTGAATGCTGTGAACGCCGAGTAGATGATCGCAATGGCGAGGAACGTGGCGGCAATCCGCTTCAGCATCCGAACGTAGGGAATGCGCCAGAACGACGGAGGTTTGGAGCGGTTCGCCACGTATCCGATGACCGGTGCTCCGGCTTCTGCAAGGCGGTCTCGCGCATTGGCGACGCTCGCGGCGGTGGCGGCGTTGGTGACGACCAGGATCGTGCCGTCGGCATGGGCGGCCAGCGGACCGGTCGCGCCGTCCCACGCGATCGGGGGAGCGTCGATGAACACCGCATCTGCTCGCTCGGCAATCCGGTCGATCGAAGTCGCGAGACCCGGACCGGCGAGCGCGACCTCCGAGTCCACGCTCGACGATCCCGACGGTACGACCGGCAAAGCAGATTCCGGACCGATGCTCCAGAGCCGTGATGCGTCGGCAAGTGTCGATTCGCCTTCTGCAAGGTCGGTGAGCCCGGGCTCGATTCCGGTCGAGAGGAACCGTGAAACACCATCGCCGTCGATATCACCGTCAATCAGAGCGATCCGCCTCCCGCGCTGGGTGCCCGACACCGCGAGATTGACCGCCACGGTGGTCGCACCTTGGCCGGGCGCAGGCGAAGAGACGAGCAGCACCTGGCCGTTGGTCCGGCTCTCGATCTCCTGGAGCAGCTGGCGATAGGCCCTGCTCGATGCAGACGACGTGTCCGTTAGGGTCGGCGCAGGGCCGTGTCGGTCGATGGGAATGGTCCCGAGGCGCGGCGTGCCGAGGAGACGATCCATGTCGGGTGGCCCGGACACCGTCCACCAGATGAGCCACACGATGCCGGTGACGACGGCTCCGGCAATCGCAGCAGCGAGGACCCCCACATTGGTGTCCCACGCGGTGATCCCGGCAATGAAGACAACGACGCCGGCCACGACGGACACGACATTTGCAGGCGAGAACACGCGACGCCACCAGGGTGCTTCTGCGGAACTCACTGGAACCCCCGTCGTCGGATGCGTACCGGTGCAAGCCTACTTTGGACAGCGGCTATCGGCCCAAAGAACCACAGGGGTCGGGTGAGTTGATTCCTTCCACGCGACCCGAGTCTTCAATGGATGACACGGGTCCCCACAGGAGGAGTCCGTCGGCGTCCGAGAGCTGGAAGAAGTTGGCCCCACTGTCGGACACGTAGTCGATCTGGTACGCCGCATATGTTTCGTTGAGGAGCGAGACCGGGTCGCCGAGGCGCAGACCCGAAGGCGTAGCCAGGTCGAGATGCATGATCGGGACGGCTTCCTCTTCGTAGCGGTAGCCGACGAAGGCTCCATCTTCGAGCGCCCCCGACACGATGGCGGTCAGGCCGGCCCATCGAACGAACCGCCCATCGTCACCCGGACAGAGTCCGAGCGTCTCGTCGGCGATTCCCGTCTCTTCCGGCCGGCCGATGCTGGCCACCAGCCGCCCGATGGCGTCGAGGGCCTCGTCGCCGAAGACCACCGGGCCGATGCCGCCGGCTTTCAGGGTGAGCGACGACATCGAGATGGGGTTGCCTACCGGGGGAATGTCGGCGGGATCGGGGATTGTGGTCGTCGTGGTCGTGCTGGTCGGCGCCGCTGTGGTGGTTGGCGCCTGCGTCGTCGTGGTCGTGGAGGGCGCGGTGGTTGCGGTGGCGGCAACCGTTGGCGCCGCAGCGGCCTCGGGCTCTGTCTCACCGTCGAGGACTCCGAACCCGAACAGTGCCACAACGATGACGGCCGCTCCGGCGATGAGCGCCGGAATCAGCCACACGAATCGCTGACTGGGATCCGGTGCGCTGTCCCCGTCGCCGACATCCTCCTCCGGCGGTACGGGAGGCTTGTCGTCGACGCTCGGTCCAGATGCCTCTTCGACCGCGAGCGGAGGGAGTGGTGGATCCTGGGGTGCGGCCGTGACGTTGGTGCTCGTAGCGGCTTCGGGAGCGACGACGGTTGCTCCCGACGCGGCGGCGCCGACCATCGCCGGAACCTTGCTGTGTCTTGGCGCCGAACCGAGTGCCCCAACGCGCACGTCGATCCACGGCCTGCCGCACTGCGGGCAGCGCGATTCATCGGCCGGCCGAGCCGTACCGCAGTAGACGCACAGAGGAAGGTGGGTCGACGTCGACATCGCCCGAGAGGATACGGACGCGTCCCAGGAATCAAAGCATTTCGGCCGACGACAAGCTCGGCTCACGCCGGTCGTGTCGGCGAAGCGACTTCAAACCAAGCCGGGATCGGCGTAGCCTATCCGTCGGGGCCTGCCGATGTCGGTCCACGGTATGGGCCCCGGCGTCGAGGAGACGGTATGGACGATCAGCGGAAGGGTATGAACGACTGGGTGATCCCGGCGGTGCTCGTGGCCCTCAGCCTTGGGTTGCTGTTCGTCGTTGGGTTGGCGTTCGCGGTCTCGCACGAACGGCGCGTCGAAACGCCGGCTCTCCTCGTCGATCTCGATCGCTACACGGAGTGCCTCATCGACCACGGTGCCGACGTGCCGCGGGTCAGGGTTCGTCGAGACGGCGGATTCGAGGTCACGGTGGCGGGATCGCTCCTCGCCGGCGACGCCGATCCGGAATCGTGGACTCCGGCCGTCGAAGAGTGCGCTGAGCTTGCCCCGGACCTCGTCGGGGGCCTGGTTGGTGGGCTGATCGGCGGATGGCACGACGGTGTGCCCGGCGAGCTGTTCGACGAGATCGAACGGCTCGAAGCGCACCAGGGCAGCCGAGGAAGTGGTAGTCCCCGGTAGCGTGGTCATGGGGTGGATGCCGCGTCGCGCCCAACTCCGCAAACGATGTGCGCGCCTCGAACCGATGATCGCGCCGCGGATCGAGCGCCTTCGACGCGTAGGCGGGCGTCTCGATGGGTGACGTCGCGCTAGGCGTCGTTGTTCCGTACCCTGGAACGAGCGGACCGACAGGATTCCGGTGTAGATGAACCCGTGAGGAACAATTAAGGGTTCACAAATCGGTCCGGATGTGTGATATTGAATTGCTTCCTGGTCCGTGGTGTGCGTCACGGCCTGGAATGGGTGGAGTGCTGACGTTGGTGGAGGATCACTCGATGACAAACGGCTCGAATCCGAGCAAAGCCGTCCTGAATCGTGCAGCGCGCGAACGCGAGGAGGCAAAGGAGCGGGTGGACCGCGACACCCTCACACGCACCCGTCGCGACCGGGACCGCAGCAAGCTGACCGACGAGCGCGGTCGACTGACCACCGATCTGGTCAGTCAGTACCTGACGGCGATCGGCGAGTACGAACTCCTCACGGCCGAGAAAGAGGTCGACTACGCCCAGAAGATCGAGGCCGGCCAGACCGCCCAAGACCGCCTCGATGCGAGCGAATACCAGGGACGAGCAGAGCAGATCGCCCTCCGACGCCAGGCACGGCGGGGGCAGGAGGCGAAGGACGCTTTCCTCACGGCGAATCTTCGGCTGGTCGTGGCCAATGCCCGTCGGTATGCAAATACGTCCGGTATCGACTTCCTCGACCTGATCCAAGAGGGAAACCTCGGTCTGATACGCGCGGTTGAGAAGTTCGATTGGCGCAAGGGATTTAAGTTCTCCACCTACGCCACGTGGTGGATCCGCCAGGCGATCACGCGAGCAATCGCCGACAAGTCACGCACGGTGCGCATCCCGGTGCACTTGCACGACACCCTGGCGGCGGTGCGAGCGGCACAAGCGGGTCTGAAGGCTGAGCTCGGTCGCGATCCGAAACCCGAGGAGATCGCCGAGGAGGCGGGTGTCGACGTCACAAAGGTGGAGCTCGCGTTGAGCGTGGCCGACACCGTGTCGCTCGAACAGCCGATCGGTGAGGACGGTGCGCAGCTTGGCGACTTCATCGAGGATGAAGAGGCGGTCGATCCCGTTCGCGTCACTGAAGAGATGGACATCGCCAACAGCCTCAGGCGTTCGATCGAGCGGCTGCCCGAGCGAGAGGGCAGGATCCTCGCGCTTCGGTACGGCTTCTACGACGGTGTGCCCCGAACGCTCGAAGAGATCGGCGACGAGTTCAACCTCACCCGTGAGCGGATTCGCCAGCTCGAGAAGCTCGCGCTCTGCAGGCTCCGCCACCCGAGCTTCGGCATCCGAGAGCAGGATCTCGTCTAGCCCCCAACTCGACTTGTCCGACATCGGCCGAAGGCCGATGGCTAGCCTGAACGGCAGAGAAGCCGAAGGGAGTCGCGATGCGGGTCGAAGCCCTGGTCAGCGGATCATCCATCGTCGTCGGCCCCGAGACCACGCTCGGCGACGCCGCCGTCGTCCTGATATCCGGCTCCATCGGTGCGCTCGCCGTGGTAGACGGGCGTCGCGTCATCGGCATCCTCACCGACCGGGACGTCGTGCGCGCGGTCGCCGAGGGTGGTGATCCGAACGATGCGGTGACGACGTGGATGACCGATGGGCCCGACACGGTTCCGCCCGAGGTCAGCGTCTCCGAGGCTGCGGACTGGCTGCTCGAGACGGGATACCGGCACCTGCCCGTCACCGTGGGCGAGGAGTTGCTGGGGATCGTCGACATCCGCGACGTCCTCTGGGCCCTCCGCAAGACCTGATTCCGCGTACCCGGCGTTCGCGAGATCAGGCGCGGGGGATCCAGACGAGGACCGGGTCGCCGACCGTGATGTCATCCTTTTCGAGACCGATGGCAACCTCCTCGATTTCCCCGGCCTTCACATCCCACTCGTCGACGAGATCGGCCACCTCATCCTGGAATTCCTCCTGGAGCACCTCGTACTCGGCGACCTTCGCATCGACCTTCTCCGTGGCTGCGTCGACCCGCCGTTGGGCTGCTCGCCGGGCCTTGGACGCCGAAGCGATGCTGCGGGAACGGCTTCGGCCTGAGAGCATGTCGAAGACGGTGCCTGCAACCAGGTCGAAGTCACCGGACCGGGCGTCGTCTGCCGCGGCGTTGGCCTGCGCACCGTACTTGTCGATGGCGAGCTGGACGCGCCGCAGGCGCTTCTCATAGCTGTCTCTGAGCTTCGCGGTCGCCCGATCGGCAGCTTCGTCGGCTGCGGCCTCGCACCGTGCGGCGAAGTCCTCGATCGGCTCGCCGACGCGGGAGTACAGCTTCAGGGGTGCGTTCTTGAAGATCGTCACCTTGCCCTCGCGGTACATGCGCTCCTTGAGTGTCGATGACAGCGATGACCAGAACCTCGTGGAGTCGATGCGGGCATCGGTCAGCTCATACGGTACGGAAGCGGCGGTCACGTCGGTGAAGTCCCGGCTGTCGTGATCGACCTCCATGACCGTGCGGTCGCCTTCCGCGAGGGGGAACACCACGGCTTCCCACTCGGTGACGTGGTCGACACCGGCGCGGGTGTCGTCGTAGCGAACGGTGATACGCACGGCGGCGCCGGCCTCGTAGCGAGTCGGCATCGGCGCAGCGCCCACCGCCGCTGCCCACTCTGCAGCAGGATCGAGGTGGAACACCGCGATCCCATCGACCACGGGAGGCATGACCGCGACGGTCGATTCGCCGAGGTTCGCCACAGGCGGCGCAGCGGGTGCCACCGCGGCAGGCGTCGTCACCGCAGTGCCGGTGCCTTCCGGCCGTACTTCCGTCAGTTCGGCGATCTGGGTGGGGGTGAGCGGACCGCGCAGGTAGGACATCGCCCATCGCGTTGTGAACAACTGGGGCTGCGGGTCGCGTGTGTTGTGTAACAGGAACGTCCGCCTGGCGAGTCCGGAGATCTGATCGTCGAGCGCACCAACGTCGACCTTCCCCGTGACCGAGGTCAGTGCTTCGAGGATGCGGGCCTTGTCGCGTTCGGTCTGGAGACGTCCGATGCACCAGGTTCCTGCATTGGACATCGCCTTGTAGTCGAGGTCGACGGGGTTCTGCGTCGAGAGCAGCAATCCGACGCCGAATGCTCGGGCCTGCTTGAGCAGCGTCAGGATCGGCTGCTTGGCGGGCGGATTGGCCGTCGGCGGCACGAAGCCGAACACCTCGTCCATGTAGGCGAGGGCCCGTAGATCGACGCTTCCCGGCTGCGACCGCATCCACGTGATCAGCTTGGAGAGGATCAGCGTGACGACGAACTGGCGCTCGTCGTCGGAGAGGTGGGCGAGATAGACGATGGCGGCTTGTGGCTTCCCATCCGGGTCCCATAGGAGGCTTGGGATG
>JAHEEL010000129.1 GCA_024640745.1 Actinomycetes bacterium | reverse complement strand
TCTCGGAGGTCAGCGTCCCGTCGTCGTGCTTCCGACCGAGATGGATCGAAAGCAGCATCCCCTGGTTGACCTTCACCATCATCTCGACGAGCTTGCGCTGCGTGAGCTGATAGGCCGCGATCGGCCGTGAGAACTGCACACGGTCCTTCGCGTAGGCGAGCGCCGCTTCGTAGCTCGCCCTGCCGGCCCCAGTGGCGCCGAACAGGATCCCAAACCGGGCCTCGTTGAGGCACGAAAGCGGGCCCTTGAGTCCACTCACGTTCGGGAGCACAGCGTCGGAAGGGAGGCGCACGCCGTCGAGGACCAGCTCGGACGTCACGGATGCTCGCAGAGACAGCTTCTGGTGGATGTCGTTGGTGGAGAAGCCCGGGGCATCGGTGGGCACGATGAACCCTCGGATGCCTTCGTCGGTCTTCGCCCACACGATCGCTACATCGGCGATGCCCCCGTTGGTGATCCACATCTTCGTGCCGTCGATCACCCAATCGTCACCGACTCGTCGCGCCCGTGTCTTCATCGAGCCCGGGTCGGAACCCGCATCCGCTTCGGTGAGGCCGAAACACCCGATCGTTTCGCCGGTTGCCATTGGCGGCAGCCACCGTTCCTTCTGCTCCTCGGATCCGAATGCCCAGATCGGAAACATGGCCAGCGATCCCTGCACCGACACGAAGCTGCGAACGCCTGAGTCGCCGGCCTCGAGCTCGGTGCAGGCCAGGCCATAGCTGACGGCGTTCGTCCCGGCGCAACCGTATCCGTCAAGGTGCATGCCGAGCAGGCCGAGCGCGCCCATCTCTTTCGCCAGCTCTTTGGGGAACGTTCCCGCCTCGAACCACTCCGCGACATCGGGTAGGACTGCATCTCGCACGAAGGCCCGAACCGTGTCGCGAATCAGGCGTTCCTCGCCGGTTAGGAGAGCATCGATCTGGAGGAAGTCGTAGGGAGTCTCGCCGCCGGGGCGAATGCTGGAACTCATGGCGCCAGCCTACCCGCCGGGCGTCTTTGGTTCGCCCTCGTCACCCCACCAGAGGGTGCGCTGTGGGAAGGCAATCGTGATGCCGTGCTCGGCGAACGTCGTGGCGATCGACCGACCAACGGCGTCGACCGCGCGTTGTCCTTCGAGGATGCCGGGATCGTGCCAGAAGAGCAGCTGAAACTCGATCGCGTGATCCCCCATCTCGCAGAGCAATGCCTCCGGCGCAGGGGCCGGGTGCGTTGTTGGGCATCGTGCCGCGGCCTCCTCGAGGACGTGACCCGCGAGGTGGACATCCGTGCCGTACGCAACACCGACCTCGAACGTCGAGCGACGAGCTCCGAGCTCGGTGAGGTTGGTGATCGGCTCGTCGATGAGGACCTTGTTCGGGATGAAGATGTGCCGGCCATCGAGCGTCTCGATGCGAACCGTCCTGCCGGCCACCTCCTTGACCACACCGCTGCCGGCGGAAGTCACGATCTGATCTCCCACCGCGAACATCGGACTGCCCTGCAGCACCAAACCCGAACCGAAGTTCTCAACGATCCCCCGCGCTGCGAAGAAGAGGACGACACCGACGATGACGAGCACAACGAGCGCCGGGCCCATGGCGACGTGCAGGACGGTGAGGGCATACACGACACCGAGTAGGACGATGATCCAGCCGGCCGCCCGAGCGATCAACAGGGCACCTTCGCCCGAGAGATCGGGGAGCCGGGCCAGGAAACGCCGGAGGAACCGCCGCACTACTCGGGCGATCAAGAACGAACCGAGCAGCACGATGAAGGCCCAGATGAAATCCCAGATCGTCAGGCTTTGGGTGTCGATGATGTTCTCGACATTCTCGGCGGTCGGCAGCACCTGTGGCCACGCCATCAGGGAACCGCCCCGGCGAACAGGTCGCGCTGACCGTGTGCCGGCGTTCGGGCAACGCCGTTCCACACCAGGCCGTCCATGAAGGCCCAACTGGTGCGGTGAATCACGGTTGGACCGAAGGCGGCGAGCGCGGCACGGTGTCTCGGACCCGGATAGCCCTTGTTCCGGTCGAAGTCGAATGCCGGGAAGCTGGGGGCGAGGTCTCGCATCAGCCGATCTCGCGTCACCTTGGCGAGGATCGAGGCCGCTGCGATCGTCAACGACGTAGCATCGCCGCGCACGATCGTCTCGACCTTCGGCGACCCGACGAAGTCCCACGATCCGTCGACCAGGATGCGATCGGGCTCCGTGCCGAGGGCATCGAGGGCCCGATGCGCGGCCAGGCGTTGCGCAGCCGACATCCCCAGATGGTCGCATTCAGCCGGTGAGGCGTGCCCAACTGCCCAGGCGTCGCACCAGGCGCCGATGCGTTCGAACAGTCGCTCCCGCTCCGTCTCCCGGAGCATCTTCGAGTCACGCACCCGGTAGACCCGGCGGTCTTGAGGAATCACGGCTGCCGCGACCGTCAGCGGGCCCGCCCAGGAACCTCTTCCAACCTCATCCATTCCGACGACCACCGGCAAGCCGGCGTCCCAGAGGCGACGTTCCGCGTCCAGACCGGGCGGTCGAGATCGATTCGCGGATCGGCGGAGGCTCATCAGGCGAGGATAACCGCGACGTCGCCGAGCGCCGGTCAGTTGCTCCTCAGGTCGGTCGGGTAGTCCGCGTACCGCGCGAGCTCTCCGCCCTGGCGGCGCAAGACACGCCGCCACAGCGTCGCAGGAACAGGGTCGAACACGTCGTCCGGCGATGCGTCGACACCGAACCACGATCCAACCGCCATCTCCATTTCGAGTTGGCCCGTTGTCCACCCGGCATAGCCGGAGAAGATACGCGCTTCGGCCAGGCCATCGAATTCGACCGGGTCGACGGTGATGTCGACGAGGCCGACGCCGCCGAGGACGGGATGCCACGTCTCGCTCCGTTCGATCCCCGGCCGATATGCCACGCCGATCGCGGTTTCGCGTTGAACCGGTCCGCCTTCGAAGACGCGAGACGGCGGCGCGAGGCTGCCGATCCATGTCGGCACGTAGTCGACCACGTTGAGATCAAGCGGGCGGTTGAGCACCACGCCAACGGCTCCGTGCTCTCCCCAGTCGATGATGAACACGACCGTGCGGTCGAAGTTGGGGTCGAGGAGGGTCGGCGTTGCGACGACGAGCATGCCGGAACTCAGGTCGGTCATGACCCTAGGTTGGCAGGTCGCGGGCGTTCGGGCGCCGGTTGGTCAGCGTCGAGACGGATCCTTGTCGGGTACGAGTGCCCCACCGGAGAGGATGGAGACGTGCCCGTCATCCCAACGAACCTCGACCGTCCCGCCGTCGACACGCTGGACAACGCCGCGTCTCGGCTCCCGTCCGACCGTCTTCGTGAGGGTCTTCACGCGCTGGCCTTTGTGCATGCTCATCGACAACTACCTCCTGCAAACGACCTGCATCTGCTTCTGATGCGATCCTACGCGGCGATCCCCGGCGCCGGGAGGGTCCTTCTTCCTCATTCGATCGACGGCCGGCGGTCTGCGCCAGGCGCTATCGTCGAGGCCAGGAGGTGTCCATGGAACTGTGGAGCAACGACTTCTCTGACGGCAACCCCATTCCTGGGGAATCTGCGTTCGGTCTACCCGACGAGGCGGAGCATGTCGTGTTCGGGCCGAATCGCAATCCCCATTTGGCATGGTCCGGTGTGCCCGAAGCGGCCAAGAGCCTTGCGATCATCGTCCACGACCGCGATGTGCCAACCCGGCCCGATGACGTGAATCAGGACGGGCGCGAGGTGCCCGCCGACCTCCCCCGGGCCGAATTCTTCCACTGGGTCCTGGTCGACCTGAGCCCCCTTGTCAGTGGGATCGTGGCCGGCTCCTTCTCGGACGGCGTGGTACCGCACGGAAAGGACGTCGCCGACGGCCCGGGAGGAACCCGCCAGGGACTCAACGACTACACGGGCTGGTTCGAGGGCGACCCGGACATGGGCGGCAACTACACCGGCTACGACGGACCGTGCCCGCCGTGGAACGACAGCATCATCCACCACTACGAGTTCACCCTCTTCGCACTCGACATCGAGCGTCTCGACGTCGGAACGCCGTTCAACGGTGCGCAGGCGCGCGCCGCCATGGACGGCCACGTAGTTGCTTCGGCATCGCTCGTGGGGACCTACACGCTGAATCGACGCTACCTCTGAACCAAGCCGTCGCCGGCGCCAACGGCTCGGAAGAGCCCTGTCGGCCCGTGCCCGGATCGGCTGCAGCTGATCGTCCACCGATTGGCGCCCGCAGTAGGCTCTCGTGATGAACGGGAAACCGAGCTCCGACGCAGAACTCACAGCAACGAGCGCCCCGACCGGCATCGACCTCTTCTGGATTCCACTCGGCGCCGGGGGCAACGGCTTTGTTCGCATGAATGGACGCATCTACGAGGCCGTCACCGCGCGCCTCGGCCGGAGGCAGCCACTCGACCTCTATCACACGGCGCTCGAGCTGCACCTGCCGGAGGGACGCTTCATCATTGAGAACGCCTGGCCAAGCCCGGATGGCAACACGGCACTGCGCGGCGTGGTGGTGGAGGGTCCCGTGTTCGGCCGCTGGATTGCCCGGTATCGACCATTCCGATATGAGGTGCGCTGTTGGCGCGAAGGCGTCATTTCGGATGTACACGAGGCAGTTGGAGGTCCGTGCCGCCTGACCACCGATACCGAGCGCGGACGCAAGCTCCTCGACCTCGTCGTCCACGTCCCCGCACTGGTATGGGGACGAGACGAGCTGGGAGCGGGCGAGATGTGGAATTCGAATTCGGTTGTCTCTTGGCTGCTCGATCGCGGCGGGTTCTCGGCGGACACGATCCGACCGCCCGCCGGTGGAAGAGCCCCGGGATGGGATGCCGGCATCGTCGCCGCTCGCACGGCGAATAGACACGGCACGGACTGCTGAATCCGCTTTGGGAACCAGCCAATCGCCGAACGGCTCGGATTGTGGTGTATGTTCGGTTGCATGGACGTGCGGCCGGCGCAATACGAGGATCTCGAAGCCATCTCGGACGTTGCCGCGTGGGCCTGCGCCGAGGCGATCGGTGAGATGGTGCCGGCAGGGGTGGTGACGTCGGAGATCCGACGGCAGTTCCGCAAGGCAGTACTGAGCGAGCATCTCCTGGCCGGGAGACTCCTCGTCGGCGTCTCCGACGGTGGCCACATCGAGATGGCCGCCCTGGTCGACGAGCGTCAGGACTACACCGAGTTGGTCACCGTCATCGCTCCCGTCCACCCATCCCAGCGAGCCGATGGCAGTGCGCTGGTCCAGGCAGTTCGATCCCTGGGTTGGACCGGACCGTTGTTGTCGGGTGTTGCGCTCGGGAACACCGCGCACGAGCAGTTCCACGAAGCAGCCGGCTTTGCCCCCGGTGAGGTTGTGGTCGAACAGATCGCCGGACACGACGTGTTTCGCCGGCAGTGGTGGCTTGAACCGGCGCTATCTGCAGCCGGGTAGTCTCCGCTCCATGGACTACCGTGCACTCCCGAAAGCGCTCCTGCACGACCACCTCGACGGAGGGGTGCGCGTCGCCACGATCCTCGAGCTGGCCGATGAGTACGGGTATTCCGGGCTTCCCGCCACGGACGAGGACTCCCTCAGGGCATGGTTCCACCAGGGGCGCGCCGGATCACTCGAGCGCTACCTTCAGGCGTTCGAACACACCGTTGCCGTGATGTGCAGCCAAGATGCCATCCGGCGAATCTCCTACGAAACGGGCCTCGACCTCGCGTCCGATGGGATCGTGTACGCGGAGGTGCGCTTCGGACCGAGCCTCCACATGTACCACGGCCTCACTCGGGAAGCAGTCATCGAAGCCGTGTTGGATGGTTTCGCCGCATCTCGTGCGGACACCGGAATCGTGATCTACGCCATCGCCTCGGCCCTCCGCCACGAGAACGACTCCGAGGAAGTCGTCCGGGCAGCGATCCCCTTCCTGGACCAGGGCCTCGTCGGATTCGATCTCGCGGGCCCCGAGGCCGGATTCCCCGCGGATGACCATATCGCGGCATGCCGCCTGGCACGCGATGCCGGTCTCGGACTGACCATTCACGCCGGAGAAGCGGACTCCGCTGCTTCGATCTGGCGAGCGGTTGCGCGCTGCGGTGCGGCGCGGGTCGGTCATGGCGTCCGGATTGCCGACGAGACCGACTTCGATGGCACGACGATCACGCAACTTGCTCCGCTGGCCCGCCGGATCCGGGACCATCGGGTTCCGCTCGAGGTCGCTCCCACCTCCAATCTCCACACGTCGGCCTTCCCAAGCGCCGCGAAGCACCCGCTTGGAGCGCTCCACCGCAGCGGGTTCAACATCTCGATCAACACCGACAACCGCCTCATGAGTGACATCACGCTCACCGACGAGTACGCGCTGGCAGCCCAAACGTTTGGCTTCGGCGCGCTCGATCTTGCAGAGATCACGGTGAACGCGATCGAGGCGGGATTCGGTGATTGGCCGATCCGCCGCCGTCTGATCGACGAGGTCGTTCGGCCCACCTACGCCAGCGTTGCGTCGAGCCAGGCGGCCACTTCGGACAGCACCTGATTCTGCTCCGGTTCGTTGTGCAACTCGTGGCGGAGACCCGGATACACCTTCCGGTCGACGGAATCCACCTTCGCAAGCGGGGCTGAGGCGGACGGCGGCACCAGCGTGTCCTCCGAGCCGTGGATGACCAGTGTTGGTGTGGTAATCGATTCGATCTCATT
>JAHEEL010000128.1 GCA_024640745.1 Actinomycetes bacterium | reverse complement strand
CGTTCGCCGTCAACCTCCACGAGCACACCGCGGCCGTCGGGAAGATCGGCAAGCGGGGCAATCTCGACCGTCACCGCACCCTCCCCTCTTCCTGCGCCGTCTCGTACTTCCGGTTGATCCACGTTCCCACGGGATCCGTGAGTTCTGGATGCGGAAGCTTGTCCAGTGCCTCGGCGAAGAAGCCACGCACCTGGAGCCGATCCGCTCGCGCAGGTGCAAGGCCGCGGCTCATGAGGTAGTAGCGCTGCTCTTGGTCGAGCGGTCCGACGGTTGATCCGTGGCCGCAGCGCACATCGTTCGCAAGGATCTCGAGGTTGGGGACCGACTGCGCCGACGCTCCGTCCGAGAGGATGAGGTTGCGGTTCGTCTGAAAGGCCTCGGTCTTCTGACCGGACTCCTCGATACGGATCATGCCGGTGAACACAGAGCGCGCCTCGTCCTCGACGGCGCCCTTCAGAAACATGTCCGAACGCGTGTTCGTCCCGACGTGTCGCATGAAGTAGCGGTAGTCCAGGACCTGGTGCTCCTCACCGAAGTACGCGCCGACGACGTTCGCCGATGACCCGCGACCCTCGAGCCCGACATCGAGATGCAGACGAGCCAATCGTCCGCCAAGGCCGACTTCTCCGAAATGGAAGCGGGCGTCGGCGCCTACCTCTGAGCGGAGGAATCCAAGCGATCGCACGCGGTAGCCGAGGTTCTGGACGACGCTCAGCGACACCCGGGCCCCGGCACCGACGACGACCGAGAATTGCGGCACCACGAGCGCTTCAGCTTCGGCTGCCGACCGGAGGTGGACGACGACCGACACATCGGCGTGCTCTTCAGCGACGATGGCAACGGTCGGAAAGCTCACCGATCCGGTTGGGCCTGCATGGGCATCGACGGCCACAACCGACGGGGCAACGATCGAACGTCCGGCGTGGATGAACACCCCGTCACCGCCGAACGCATCCGCTGCCGACGCGAATATGCCATCGGCTTCCGAAAGGCCGACTCGGTCGGTGAGATCCTCGACCGCGGCCGAGCGTTCAACGGCGGCGCTCCGCAGCGACGTCACCGCGAACGCTCCGTCGTCGACTTCCGACCCGATGAACATGTCGCCGACCACGCCGACGGCGATGGGATCGACCAGGTACTCGAGGAGAGGATCCTCGCTCAGTTCATCGGGAGTGGCCTCGGCGAGGCCGAATTCGTTGAGGTCGAAGTCGAGATCGACGTAGCGCCAGATCTCCTCGGATTGCGTCGGCATCTCGGCGGCGGCGAACGACGCGAGGGCAGCGGTGCGGCGGGCGGAACGCCACGCCGGATCGTGCCTGCCGGCAGTCTCCGATGCAGCAGTATCAAGGTTGGACACGGGTGTTTCTCCAGCTCGTGAGCGGGCGTGAGGGTACCGATGGACGTCTTCCTATCTGAGCGCGGTATCTGGGGTTCGCGCCTACCGTTTCACCTTCGAGCTACCAGAGGACCGCGTGCCGCGGGTCAGGAACTGCGGCATCGGACGGAAGGAGCAACCCCCATGATTCAAAGGATCTATCGCATCGCGCTCGGCTTGGTTGCGGCCGCGACGCTGGCGGCCGCGATCATGCTCCTGGCACCGCCCTCAGCGGCGGCATCGTTGGACGATCCGGTTGACTTCGTCATCAAGGCGTTCCCCCATGAGACCTCGACCGTCGACTTCGGCGACACCTGGGGTGCGGGTCGCTCCGGTGGGCGGCGTCATGCCGGGACGGACATCATGAGTCCCAAAGGAACGCCCGTCGTCGCCGTCGAGGACGGCATCGTCGAGCGCCTCGATTGGCACCACCTCTCCGGCTGGAACATCATGATCCGCCACGCCGACGGATGGACGAGTCACTACCTCCATCTGAACAACGATCACTCGGGAACCGACGACGGCGAAGGCGGCCCCGAGGCTGCATTCGCCGAGGGTCTCCAGATCGGGGATTTCGTGAAGGCGGGTCACGTCATCGGCTTCGTCGGCGACTCGGGGAACGCCGAGAACACGGGTTCGCACACCCATTTCGAACTCCACATCGACGGCACCAAGGTGAACCCGTACCCATACCTCTACGAGGCATTCGAACGGAAGCTGCGGGCGTCCGAGGTCGGCCGCAGTATTCGGTAGGCGGGGAGGAGCGCCGTTCGCCCGCTGGAAACGCGTGGCGCGAGCCGCCGGACGAGAGACTGCACGCGTGTCGAGCAATCTCGCGCCTCGCGTCTCCTGGCCTTCCCGCTCCCTTCGCCCCCGGCCACTCAGCTCGTGCGCAGCTCGCTGCTCAGCTCGAACGCTCGAGCAAGGACGGCATCCAACATGGGTTCCGTGAGGCGGCCGGTGAACGTGTTCTGCTGGCTGACGTGGTAGCTGGTCAGGACGACCCGACCGTGTGGGATCGTGATTTCCAGGCCGTGAGCGAACTTTGGGCGCGGTCGGGGGAGGTCGAGCCTGCGATCCGAGAGGTAGCGCCAGACCGACCGATACGCGAAGTCTCCAAGCGCTACCAGCACGTTCGGTTCGAGGATGTCCAGTTCACGATCGAACCAAGGGGCGCACAGGTCGCGCTCGTCGACCGAGGGATGGTTCGCCGGCGGTGCGCACCGCACCGGGGCGGTCACCCACGCTCCGGTGAGCACCAGGTCGTCGTCTCGCCCAGTGGATTCCGGCCGGCTGGCGAAACCGGCTCGCCACATCGCCCGGTAGAGCCATTCGCCGCTTCGATCACCGGTGAACATGCGTCCGGTCCGGTTGGCGCCGTGGGCGGCTGGGGCGAGGCCGACGACGACCGTTCGGGCTTCGGGATCGCCGAAGCCCGGGACCGGCCTCCCCCAGTACTCGTCATCGGCGAATGAGGCCCGCTTCTCCGTCGCGACCCGCTCACGCCACTCCACCAGTCGAGGACAACGACGACACACAATGATCCGGCTCGTCAGGACGGCAAGCTCGCCTGAACGATTCATTGGGGCGGTAGCAGGCCGGACGGATAGGCGGAGCTATTCGACCACAGCATCCAGCCGTTCGCACGATCGTCGACACGTCGCTCGATGGCGCGCACGTCACCTTCCGGGACCGTCCAGGTCTGGATCCACGGCCGGTAGTAGCCGAATCCCTCGAGACGGTTGTTCCCGCTCACCAGCGCGGCATCGACGATTTCCACGGCGTGCTCGTTCGGATTCTCGTACCCCTTCCAACCGGGGCCGTAGTTCGTCGAGTAGAGCATCGGGCTGAGCACGTCAATGGATCGCGACATGAGACCCGGCAGCTGCCCAACCCCCTCGTCGGACCCGGACTCGAGTGTGATGCCGAGCACGTTGGCGCCGACGGCGCACTTCAGTGGGCTCAGCACCGTGTAGGCCCGCTTCAGGAACGCCAGGATCGAACCGACACGCACTTCCTCCGTGTACTCGTCGTCGAATACTGCGGTCGACACATCGCCGCCAAAGGGGAATGACGCAAAGTCGAACTGAACCTCGTCGAAACCGGCCCGGCAGGCCTCTTCCGCCAGGGCAACCGGGTATTCGAACGACACCGGATCAGTCGGATCCATCCAGGCATCGTCGTTCCGCGTGCGCCAGAGCTCGCCGCTTCCCTCGGCGAGCACGGCGTGATCCGGTTCGATCGTGGCGACGGGCGTGTCCTGGAATGCCACCACTCGAGCGATCTTGTAGAGATCGTGGGCATTCATGTCCGACACGATCGCGGGGAGAACGTACTGGAGGGTCACCGCCGACGCCTCGTGAGCGCGCTCGACGCCCGTGTCGTGGTAGACCGTCCCGTACTCATCCTTGATGTCGACAACGAACGCGTTGATACCGGATGTGTCCGCCATCGCCAGCAATTCCTGCCAGCGAGCCGGATCTCCGGCGGCCGGACCACCGACCCGAACCCCGCGCACGTCGACCGGCTCCATCGTTGTATCGATCTCGTACGACTCGCCGGCCCACACCACCACGGCGTCCTTCCAGGCGGGGCGCGTGAGCGTGAGGTCACCGGGCTCCGCGCGCACGATCTCAAAACGGCCGTCGTCATTCGTCACATCACGACCCTCGCCGAGAGCCACACTCACGCCCGGGAGAGCGACGCCGCGATGCGTTGAGACCCTCCCGGAGAGCACGATCGGCTCGAGGCGGATTTCCATTCGATCGTCCCGCGGCGGTTCTTCAACCACCACAGCCTGGGACTCGAAGCCGGATGCAGAGACGGTGACGGACGTAGCGCGTTGCGGCCACACGAAGGCAGGACCACCCTCGTCGGTCGCCGTCACGGTCGCTCCCTCGATTTCGATCTCGGCTTCGAGCACGCTCAGGTCGTCGCCCGCGAGCACGACGACCTCGACCGTCGGCGGACCAACCTCAGGGGGCCGGAGCGCGGACGCGTCGAGCGGAGCCGGGCTGGTACAGCCGGCAGCTGCCAGGGACAGGGCCCCGGCAAGGACGAAGACGATGCGAGCGTAGCTAGTCATGTTCAGATTTGAGGCGGCGAAGGGTACTGATCGATTGCCCATGGCGCGGAGAGGTGATAGGTTCGAGATACTCTCACTGCACGAGAGAGAGGGGGGCGGAGGCCAATGGTCGAACGCCGCAGCAACTCAGCGGGCGCTGATGCCGTCGGCCGGTATCTCGGACAGGTCGCCGACCACGGCCTTCTTGATGCGGAAGACGAGGTTCGGCTCGCGCGCACCATCGAAGCCGGCAAGAAGGCCCAACAGATCCTCGATTCCGACGAGCCCGTCGAGGCGGCGGAGCGCGCCTCGCTGTATCGGACCATCGAGATGGCCGAAGAAGCGAAGGCCGTCTTCATCCGGTCGAACCTGAGGCTCGTGGTGTCGATTGCGAAGAGGTACTCCGGGCGCGGCCTCGAGCTGCTCGACCTGATCCAGGAGGGCAATCTTGGTCTCATCCGGGCCGTCGAGAAGTTCGACTGGCGCAAGGGATTCAAGTTCTCCACGTATGCGACCTGGTGGATTCGCCAGTCGATCACACGCGGCCTCGGGAATCAGGGCCGGACGATCCGTCTCCCGGTCCACATGGTCGATGTCGTTCGCACCGTCCAGGAGACCGAGCTCACCCTGCAGGAGCAATTCCGCCGGCCGCCTACGATCGCAGAGATCGCCGAGGTCAGCGGTCTCGACGAGGAGCGGATCGAGATCGCGCGTGCGGCGCCCGGCGACACCGTGTCCCTCGACCGCCCGGTTGGCGAAGAGGGCGACGCGCAGCTCGGGGATTTCGTGGAGGATGACCGGACCCCGGACCCGTTCACGGTTGTTGCGGAAGTGGCACGGTGTGAAGAGGTGTCGAAGGCTCTCGGCTCGCTGGACGATCGCGAATGCACGGTACTCGTTCTGCGCTACGGCATCGGCGGCAACCCGCCGCGAACGCTCTCGGACGTCGGCGCCGAGCTCGGCATCACCCGGGAGCGGGTCCGCCAGATCGAGAACCGCGCCCTCGGGAAGCTCAGGCACCCCAGTGCCATCTACGACCTGAGATCCCTGCTCTAGAAGAGAGACCAGACGAGAGACACGAGACACGATTTCTCCTCCAGCGTCTTCGGTCTAACGTCTTCGGTCTAGCGTCTTCTCTTCAGAACAGCCGCAGGATGTCTGAGTCGGTGCCTCTCAATAGCTCGTAGTCGACTTCGGCCCACCCGATAGCACGGTCGGAGGCCAGTGTCCTGGCCTGCGGTTTGACCGTTTGGGCCACGAAGATGCCACGCACCGGAGCAAGCCGTTCGTCTCGATTGAGGAAGTCGAGGTATCGCGTCAACTGCTCGACGCCGTCGATCTCACCGCGACGCTTGACCTCCACGGCGACCGTGACGCCGGCAGGGTCGCGGCAGAGCAGATCGACCGGACCGATCGGCGTCGGGTACTCGCGTCGAATCAGCGTCAGGCCTTCCTCGATGGCATCGGGCCGCTCGGCGAGGAGCCGTTGAAGCTCCAACTCCACTCCGTCCTTCTGCAGGCCCGGATCCTCACCGAGCTCCACAACCGTGTCGAAGTGAATCTCGTGGAGGTCGATCGTGAGTTCTTCCTGTTTCCCGTTGGTGACGAACCACCGTCCCTCTTCCTCAACGAGACGGTTCGGAGCGTTCATCCAATTCAGCGGCTTGTATGCACCGGACTCCGCATGGACGAGCAACGAGCCGTCTGCCTTGATCAGGATCAGGCGCGTGGCGCGCGGCAAGTGGGCGGAAAGGCGGCCTGCATAGTTCACGGTGCAGTCGGCAACGACGATGCGCATCGCTCGCGAGGGTAGACCGAAGCCCGTGCGTGCAACGGGTCGACGCGGTACCGTCGGGCGATGCTGGAGATCCGCCGTGCACGTCCTGAAGATGCAGACGACCTCGTCCGTCTCGCACATGCCCTGGGCTACGCGATCGATGCGGTCGCGGCGGGCGCCACCGTCGAACGTTCGGAGCAATCGGACGCCGCGGTGATCGTCGCAACGGCGGGAGGGTTGATCGTCGGATGGGCGCACGTCTATCGGACGGACCTCGTGCAAACGACGCCGTTCGCAGAGCTCGGTGGGCTCGTCGTGGATCCGAAACGACGCGGTGCGGGCATCGGCAACCGCCTCGTCGAGGCGGCGGAACAATGGGCAGCCGACCATGGCCTCGCCACGATGCGGGTCCGATCGAACGTGGTCCGGTCCGGGGCGCATCGCTTCTACGAGCGCAACGGCTACGCGGTCGAGAAGACCTCGCTGACGTTCGTGAAGCCCATCCCACTTCGATGACGCACAACGG
>JAHEEL010000127.1 GCA_024640745.1 Actinomycetes bacterium | reverse complement strand
TGACCAGGCCCGTCCCGGAGTTGGTGTAGGCCTCGACCACGACCTCCTGCGCGTTGTCGCGCAATTCGGCAACTTCGTCATCGAATTCCGCGATCTTCCGATCGAGGCGGCTGATCGTGTGGTTGAGCTCCTGGAGCTCCGATTCGATGGCCTCGAGCTCACTGATGGCCGACCCGACGGCCTCATTGGCATCGATGAGGTCCTGATACGCCTGTTCCTTGGCGGCTTCGGCTCGTTCCACGTCCTCCTTGGTCTGCGCGCCGGCCGGAACGGGGGCCACCACCATCAGCGCGAGGAGGAGCACGAGGACGACCATCTTGGTCGGTGTGAATACGGGCATTCGATGAGTCAGGCTAGACCCGAGGGCCCGGTATTCGCCAGACGGACCCGAGTCCGAACCGACTCTTTCGCGAGCTGCCGATCGGTCAGAGCGGAGGATTCCGAGCTGTCGGTCTCGGCCGGGCACAGTACGCTTCGCACGATGTCGAGATCAGCGGCTCATGGCCACCAGTAACGTCTCGTTCGCGCCCCGCCGCTCCACGGTGGGACGCACCGCCGCGGGGCTGCTGGCCCTTTCGTATCCGCTGGTGATGGTGGTCATGGCGCTCGCCGTCGGTTCTCGACGTCCCGGAGATCTGCAGGACTTCGCGGCCAGTTTCGTGGCTGCATTGATGTTCGTCATTGCGCTCCCGACGACGTGGTTCCTCTCCTTCGACTTCATCGAAGTCTCGCGAACGACGGTGGTTCTCTTTGGTCTCGTGACGAGCCTCCCTCTGTGGTACGTGGTCGGGACGGCGTTGGCGGTCCGGGTCGAGACCTGGGGTCGGTGGCTCCAGTACTACGTCACGATCGCGATCGCGTGGACGCTGGCGAACCTGGTGATCCTCGCAGTTGTGGCGGCGCTGGGGAGTTCCTAGACATAGGACACGAGACACGAGACGGCGGGTCTGATCTCGAGTCTGATTCCTCGCAGCTAGAACAGCTGCGGGCGGAAGAGTTCGTCGTGGCGGCGGATGGCGTAGCGGTCGGTCATGCCGGCCACGAAGTCGATGACCTGTGTGAGCGCATCGGCGTCGTCATGCCGATAGGTGGGCGGGATCTCGCCGGGATGGGCCACGTAGTACTCGACGAGGTTCCGCACGATCTCTCGGGCTCTTCGTCGTTGGGGCTCGACGTCGGCACGCAGGTAGACCCGTTCGAACATGAAGTTGCGGAGGTCCAGCATGACCTCGAGCGTGTGCTCGTCCATCGCCACTTCATCGCGCTCCATCGAAGTGGTGATCACCGCGTTGATCATCGTGTTGATCCATTCGCTCCCGGCGACGCCGAGGGACGCCAGCACCGCATGCGGGAAGTCGTCGGGACCGAGAACCCCCGCCCGGATCGCATCGAGGGCGTCGTGGGCGAGATAGGCGATGCGGTCGGCGAACCGGACGATGCCACCCTCCGGGGTCTGCGCCGGCGTCTTCACCTTCCACGGATGGGCCCGGATGCCGTCGAGCACCTCGGCGGTCAGGTTGAGAGGTTCGAGTACTTCGTAGATGCGGACTGATTGGTCCGAGTGCCGCCACTCGCCCTCCACGAACTCGCTGAGGGCGTCCTCGCCGGTGTGGCCGAACGGGGAGTGCCCAACGTCGTGCCCGAGGCAGATCGCCTCGGTCAGCGCAGGGTTGAGGCTGAGCCCGTGGGCGATCGATCGACCGACCTGTGTGACCTGGAGTGTGTGGGTCAGGCGGGTGACGTAGTGATCACCTTCCGGGTTCATGAAGACCTGGGTCTTGTGCTTCAGGCGGCGAAATGCCTTCGAATGGAGAATGCGGTCGCGATCGCGCTCGAACGCCGTTCGCCATGGATCGGGTTCCTCAGGAACGACGCGTCCGAGCGAGTGCGCCGCATGAGTCGCGCTCGGGGAGAGGAGGAGCTGCTCCTGTTCCTCCGTCACCACTCGATCGCGGAGACGAAACGCTCCCATCCCTAGACGAAGCGCTCGCGCAGGCGCGAGCTGATGTAGTCCATCGATGCCACGACGATCGCAATGGCAAGCATCTGGGCCGCCGCGGCCCGGTACTGCAGCAGATTGATGTTCTGCTGCAGGAGGAATCCGATGCCGCCGCCGCCGGCGAAACCGATGATCGTGGACATACGCACGTTGATGTCCCACCGGTACATCGTGAACGAGATGTACGGCGGGACGATCTGTGGAACGACGGCGTAGATGATCGTCTGGAGCCGGGTCGCGCCGGTGGCGCGCACCGCTTCGAGCGGGCCGGTTGCGATGCTCTCCACTTGTTCCGAGTAGAGCTTCGCAAGTGCGGCTGTCGTGTGCAGCGCCAGGGCGAGCGCACCGGCGAACGGACCGATCCCCACCCACACGACGAAGATGATCACCATCACGAGCGGCTCGATCGATCTCAGACCGTTGAACAGCGTGCGCGCCATGTAGTAGACGGTCAGGCCGATGTTCTGATCCTCAGCCTTTCGCAGCGCTTTCACCGAGAGGAAGGCGCCGAAGACGGCGCCGATGACGGCCGGGAGCACGACCGTCGCAAATGGATTCTCGAGCTGGTAGAACCAGTCGATGACGGCGCCGATCCCCATGCCGACGAGTGCGCCGGCCACTGCGGAGAGCGCGAGTGTCGCGGCATTGAGAACTCCGCGCGACACGTGGCGGACGGTCAGGTAGCCGAGCTTGCTGGCGGCGACGGCGAGGGCGAACGCGCCGATGAGTGAGGAGAACACCGGTATGGCGATCTCCGTGATCTCTCCGAGCGATATCACGAAGCTTCCGAGGAACCGGGCACCGGTGATGAGATCCTCCATCCACCCCCCGAGGAGGATGAGCAGGTCGGCGACCACATACGAGCCGATCAGCACGAGGAAGGCGACACCGAGGAGGGCGGCGATTCTGAGGCTCCGCAGGCCGAGGCTCGGCGGTTCGTCCTCTTCCTCGGGTGGGAAGGTCCACCGCAGCAGCAGCCACGCCCCGCCGCCCAACGCCACGAGGGCGATCAGCAGCGTGATCCAGTTGGCATCGGTGAACGCCCGAAGTGAAGAAGCCCAGCGAGATGCCTGGACGCCGACCATGAGCCCGATCGGGATCGCGATGATCGACAAGCTCAGGTTGATGACCGGCACGGTGACGTCGCGCATAAGGTTCTTGGCAGCAAGGAAGCTGAGGGGCACGGCGAGGATCGTCCCCACCGTGGTGGCGAGCAGCGCCAGCATCACGGTCTCGACGATGCGGTCCCACGTGTTGAGTGCATTGTCGGAGAGCCTCGGCGAAAGGTCGACCTTGTCGGCCACGACGATGATCTTGTACTGTGTCCCGTCGGTGCCGTCGAAGAAGATCATCGACACATCGGACACGGTTGCACCGGATGCTCCCGCGATCTCGAGGCGTCGCTCCTCGCCGAACGCGAGTTCGTTGAAGAACAGGGTTCCCGGCGAGTCGCCGTTCACCGTGGACTGTCCGTTGTTGACCGAACCGAAGCTCGTTGGAGCGGGCCCCGTCCACGAGAAGTCCTGTGCGGCTGCGCCGCTGCCGGTGAGCTGGATCGAGTCGCCGAGCTCCACCGTGAACGGATCAAGCCCGATGTCTCGGCTCACGAGCCCGGTTCCGGACCCGGTACTCGCCTCGAACGACCCACCCCAGCTGATGAAGTCGATGACGTTGTTGTTGTCATCGACGAGGGTCACGCCTCCGGGGCTGCGAATGTCGAACTCGGGCAGAAGGAAGTTGTAGGCGGCAATGGGATCATCCGACGACGGGAGGTCAGGGTCGTCCTGAATGCCGTTGAGGTTTGTGTCGGTCCAGACCTCAACCCGGTTCCGCCAGCCACCAACGTTCGTCTGCGTGACGGCTTCGATCTGCTGCGGATCCCCGGTCTGGCGATCCGGCGCATCGAACGAGAGCGAGAACGTTCCGTCCTCCGCAACGTCGCTACGGCCCTGCGGCAGGACGATGGCGAAGTCGGATACGGGTACGAAGTTGACCGTGACCCGCGCTCCGGGCTCATAGCCGGAGCCGGTGACGGTGAACGGTTCACCCGGCGCCGCGCAGGTCGGTGAAATCGTGATGGCTTGGCCGGTTGGAGCGGCCGGTGCCGGCGTCGGCGCCGCGCCGTTGCAGGGGACATACACATCGGCCGTGACGACGAGGTCCTCACGGTCGTAGGTGACGAGGTCGGGCCGGGCGAGTGCGCGAAGGATTCGGAAGAGCTGTTCCTGGCGCGTCTCCGATTGGATCTCTTCGAGCGAGACGTCGGTCTTTGCAAAGGCGAAGGCGTAGACCACGAACGCGACCAGGATCGCGATGAGGATGTAGAGCGACCGGCGCCAACTGCGCGGCTTGCGACCATTTGCCTCCGGCTTCTCGGGAGATTCATCGCCCGGAGCCGGATCGGCTTGGGTCGGGGTCGAGTCAGCCAACGCGCTCGGCCTCCTTCCCGTAGATCTCCTTGAATTTGTCGTCGTCGATCTCTTTGGGTGTTCCCTCGAAGACCAGCCTCCCTTCGTTCAACGCGATGACTCGATCTGCGTACTGGTGCACGAGATCGAGGAAGTGGAGGGAGCACAGCACCATGACGCCGTCCTCCTGGTTGATCCGCTCCAGGTATTGCATGATGCTGTGTGCAAGCACGGGGTCGAGGCTCGCTACCGGTTCGTCGGCGAGCATGATTTCTGGGTCTTGCATCATCGCCCGGGCGACGCCAACCCGCTGCTGCTGGCCGCCGCTCAGCTCATCGGCACGCGCATTGGCCTTCTCTTCGAGTCCGACGCGGGCGAGCTGTGCGTGAGCCTTGTCGATGTCCGCCTTGGGGAAGCGGTTCACGATGCTGAGCGCCGGGTTGAGGTAGCCGAGCCGTCCGGCCAGAACGTTCGTCAGCACTTTCGAACGGCTGACGAGGTTGAAGTGCTGGAAGACCATCCCAATGCGTCGGCGAATGCGACGGAGCTCCTCCTGGGATGCGGTGGTGACATCGACGCCGTCCCACGTGATCGTCCCTTCGGTCGGTTCGATGAGACGATTGATGCAGCGAAGAAGCGTCGATTTCCCCGAACCACTCAGCCCGATGACGGCGAGGAACTCGCCCTTGTCCACCTCGAACGAGACGTCGTCGAGAGCCTTGATTCCTCCGTCGTAGATCTTGACGAGGTTCTCAACCTTGAGCATGAATCAGGCGTCCCGTCTCTTCGATCAAGCATCGGGCGGGGACTGACGTCCCCGCCCGATGGGCATGATGTCGTTCAACGGTTCTCAGAGATCGCCCGATTCGAGTCCGAGTTCTTGCACGAGCAGACGAATGAAGTCGAATTCAGAATCATTCGTGTAGGAGATGCCGCTCCACGAGTAGGCATCGAACGCCGTGGCGAACCCTTCCGGGTCGTCGAGCGCGTAATTGCTCAGCGCAGCCGTGACCTTCTGCTGGAGTTCCAGCGGAAACGCCGGCGAGAAGCTGACGGTGTCGTTCGGAATCGGATCCGACAGTTCCAGGATCTTGATCTTCTGGATCACGTCTGGAGCTTCCTCGCGGATGTTCCTCCGGGCATCCCGCGGGAATACACCGTCGCAGTCGATCTCACCGTCGGCGTCCAGTGCGCAGCTGTCAACCTTGTCGGCGGGGACGTCGGCGTCCTCCAACGTGCCGTCCCAGATGACGTTGTCCTCGGCGTCGATCGACGGGCTGAAGAAGACCGTGCCGAAGTCCGCTTCCTCGTTGTAGACGGCGCTGACGACCGCGGAGTGACCGCCTGCTTCGACGGATTCACCTGGCGCCACGCCTGCCGCTCTGAACATCCCGTCCGGCACGAGGAAACCCGAGGTTGATCCCGGATCCGGATAGGCCCAACTCAAGCCGGCCAGGTCGGCGATGCTGGTCGCTTCGCTGTCGCGCGGGACGATGAACTCTGCCCAATACTCGGTGAACCCGAAGCGCAGTGACTTCATGGCAACGGTGATGCCGCACTCGGCGCTGCCGATCACGTAGGCAGTCGCCGGGATGAAACCAATCGTATTGTCGGGAGACGCACACATCTCGCTGATGGTCGCGGCGTAGGACGTCGGGACGCTGACCTCATAGACGAGGCCCGTGGACTCTTCGAGGACACCCTTCAGGATCTCGCCACCGGCGATGATCTCCTCCGCGCTCACCGACGGCACGAAGAGCACCTTGATCGGGTTGTCGGCCGTACCGATGTCGACCATGGCCTCGGTCGTCGTCGTCTCGGGGGCCGCCGTCGTTGTCGTTGTCTCCGGTGCGGCGGTTGTTGTTGTCTCGGCAGCCGCCGCCGTGGTCGTCGTGTCTTCGCTGTCGGAGCTGCAAGCAGCGGCGATCAGCGCAAACGCGAGTACCAGGACGATCAGGGGGATCTTCTTCATTCTCACTCCCATGTCGTGAGGGCGCGGTATGCGCCCGAACCAGCGGGGGAATGGTACCCCGTCGACCCCTGCCGTGACCAAACGGGTCAGCACCAGCGCCGGTCGACGAGTGTTTCGAAGTCGTCCCACGAGTGAACGTCGCGAACGCCGAACACGACGTCGTTCCACGGCCGCACGTACCGGCAAACGACCGCCTCGGGCCGGTTGGTGTGGAGTTCGACGATCTGGCGGGGCGAGTCGTCGAGGTAGACGTCGCACGGCACTCGCCACTTGGCGTCGGTGATGTGGATCTCACGGGTCGGTATGCGATGCTCGGCAATCCAGGCGAACGTGTCGTGGATCGCCCAGTCGGGCTTCGCGCTGA
>JAHEEL010000126.1 GCA_024640745.1 Actinomycetes bacterium | reverse complement strand
CCATGATTCGTACGAAGCTGAGTAGTTCGCCGAACGCGTTCCGCACCGCCTCCGTCACGGCGGTGACGGACTGAACCGAGGTGTCCGGTGTGAGGGCAAGCCGCCCAAGCTGCATGTCGCCGACGTGGACCGTTGAAGCCGGTGTCACGTTCAGCGTGTTGGTGACTCCGGCGAGGTTGAAGAGTGTGGCCTGTCCGATGTCCATGTAGGCGGCGCCTCGAACGGGATTCGGGTGAGTGGCCGTCGCCGGTACCTCACCGTCGACCATCACAACCGATGCGAGCCCCACGCGACGCGGATGCCGAAGTGTGACGGACGACCCGATCGGCGGTTGTTCACCGCGCACCGATTCTCGTGCGGCGCCGATGCGGTGACGCCGACCGTGGGACGAAGAAGGGTGCGCGTCAGTTTCGCGAGGCGTCGAGCCTGTAATCCGCGACATGACCGGCGTAGTCCTCGTCGAGCGAGGCATAGAGCTCTTCCTCCTGGTCGAAGTGGAGCCGGAGAATGGCGTACAAGCCATAGAGAAGCCTCCGCACTTCCTGCAGGTCCGCGGGATCGGGTCCGCCAGCGGGGATGTCGTGAAGGATGCGTGTGTACCGATCGGTGAGGTGGAAGATCTCGCGGTGCGCGCGACTCATCGACTGAAGTGGATCCGCACCTCCGAGGACCCCTTCGATCTCGGGATAGATTCGTCGTTCGTCGTCTTCCTCATGGGGGAGAATCTCCTCGAGCAGGAGCGTTTCGACGTTCTGGAGGACGGCGAGCGCCTCGGCCTTCGACAAGTCGTCGACGCGGTCGGCAGCATCGCTGATCACCTGGAGCTTGGGCATGAGTGCGACGTGGTCGGCGCGCAACTGACGAGACAGATCAGCGGACAGTTGCGGCGCACCGGCGAGCGGGCGATCCCCGGTGAGTGCCCGAAGTGCATTGAGGATTGCGATGACGTCGATGACTTCCTGTATCAATGCTCCGGCTATCGGCGGCAGGAGTCCAAACGCGGCCGCCACCATTGCGACCAGCGAGAGGCCCATGCCGATGACGACGCTCTGCAGGGCGATTCGGCGGGATCGCTGAGCGATCTCGATACCCGTCACCAGTCGCTGGAGGCGGTCGACCATGATGACCACGTCCGCTGCCTCCGATGATGCCGTGGCTCCGCGAGCGCCCATCGCTACGCCAACGTCGGCGGTGGCCAAGGCCGGCGCGTCGTTGATGCCGTCACCGACCATGGCCGTCACGCCCTCTTCGCGCATGTCTCCGAGTGCGTCAACCTTCTCCTTGGGTGTGCACTCGGCGAGCACGCGATCGACTCCGACGGCGAGGCCGACCGACTGTGCTACGACGGGGTGATCACCAGTCGCCATTGCGATCCGCTTGACCCCGAGCTTCCTGAGCGACCGGACCGTTCCCGCTGCATCGGGGCGGATGACGTCGTCGAACGATGCGGCTGCGACCACTTCGTCGTCCACGGCAATGAAGACCGTCAGCGGCGCCATGCGCATCACCCGACGGCGGAATCTCGTGATCTCCGGCGATTCCTGACGGTCGCCGAGTAGCCACTTGATGCTCCCGACCGACACCGTGTGATGGCCGACCCATCCGACCACGCCTCCTCCAGCCGTCTCGACCACATCTGCCGGAACGGGAAGCGTGAGATTGCGCCGGCGTGCCTCCTCCACGAGCGCCTTCGCCAGGATGTGGGTCGAAGCCTGATCGACGGCGGCGGCGAGCGTCAAGATAGTCTCACTATCCACGTCATGATCGAATGTGGTGATCCGTCTGAGGATCGGCAGCCCGACCGTCAGCGTGCCAGTCTTGTCGAGCAACAGCATGTCGACGCGCGCGAGTGTCTCGAGGGATCCTCCGCCTCGGAAGACGACGCCCTTCTTCGCTGCGCGACTGATGCCCGAGACGATTGCGATAGGCACCGCAAGCAGCAGTGGGCACGGCGTTGCGACCACGAGGACCGCCAATCCTCTCACAGGATCACCGGAGACGATCCAGGCGAGCGCCGCGACACCGAGCGCGAGCGGCACGAACCAGGCAGCCCACCGATCGGCGAGTCGCACCCCGGGCGATCGCTCATGCTGGGCCTGCCGTACCAGCCTGACGACACCGGCGTAGGTGCTCTCGTCGGCAGCGGCGAGCGCGCGCAGTTCGAATGATCCGGCACCGTTGACGACTCCGCTCTCGACGCGGGCGCCTTCGCCTCGTTCAACGGGAAGGCTCTCGCCGGTGAGAGCGGACTCATCGAGCACTGCGCCCTCGGAGAGGATGATGCCGTCGACCGGCACGACCTCGCCCGAGCGAACCAAGAGGCGATCGTCGCGGACGATGTCGTCGATGTCGACCGTCTTGATGGCGTCGTCCTCGACGCGGTGCGCTGTGCGAGGTGCCCGGTCGATGAGCGCCGTCAGCTCTCGCGCCGCCCGGCCGGCCGCGTAAGCCTCCAGATACTGCCCGGTCGCGAGCATCAGGCCGACGATCGCAGCGGTGAGGAACTCGCCGAGAGCCAGCGCCCCACCGATTGCGAGCAACGCGATGACGTCGACGCCGGCGCTCCCCGCTCGCAGGTCCGAGATGATTCCCGACACGAGGAACGGAAGCGGTACCAAGGCCCCCAGAACCCACAGCGTCGTGGCGACCGAATCGGCGTCTGCCACGGACAAGGCGACGCCGAGTGCCACAGCAATGCCGGTGGTCACGAGCACGAGGAGGGATGTTCGCTCGGTCGTCAATGCCGCCTCCAGCGGAATCGAGTCATCCCAGCAGCGAATCGATAGTCGGCGATAGGGCTATTGGTCACAACCGCACCCGCGCGTCATCGTCAACGGTCGGCGATCGCCAGGTCTCCGAGGCGTTCGAGAGCCACCACCTCACGTGTTTCGCGTCTCCCCGGTTGTCACAACTAGGCCTCGGATATCGCCACCGAGTTGATCGTGACGGGTTCGAAGGGGCGGTCCTGAGGACCGGTGGGGTTGGTGGCGATCGTGTCGACGACGTCCATGCCATCCGTGACCTCGCCGAAGATGGTGTAGGCGTTCGGGAGCCCGACGTTGTCGTGGCAGATGAAGAACTGGCTGCCGTTCGTGTTGGGGCCGGCGTTCGCCATTGCGACGGTCCCGCGTCTGTAGGTGGTCTTGTCGTGGAACTCGTCGCGGAACTTGTACCCCGGGCCACCGGTGCCGGTACCCGTGGGATCGCCACCCTGGATCATGAACCCCGGGATGGTGCGGTGGAAGATCACCCCGTCGTAGAACCCCTCGGAGGCGAGGAAGACGAAGTTGTTCACGGTCTGCGGCGCATCGGCTGCGTAGAACTCAACGGTGATCTCTCCGGCGCTGGTGTCGATCTTCGCCGCGTAGGTCTTCGAGAGATCGATCGTCAGCTCGGGCGGGGCATCGTACTGGGCTGCCATGGCGGCTCCTCGGGTCGGGTGCTGTGACAACAACCCTAGGGAGCCCCCGATCTTTGGTGGCTACGGGAGGGGGCTTCGACAATCTCCGCAAGAACGGACTAGAAGCCTCGGCGGCGTCGGCGCTTGCGTACCGAACCCGGTTTGAACGGGGCGAGTTCTTCCGGCGGCTGCCACGAGAAGAGGTCGGACACCCGCTCGTCGTTCGAGAACATCTTGATGATCGGGACGTTCAGGCCGGCCCGGCGCTGGATGCCGAGGACTTCGTTGACCTGGTCCCATTCGACGAGCGTTACGACGAGCCCGTCTTCACCGGCCCGAGCGGTACGCCCCGACCGATGGAGATAGGTCTTCGGATCGTCCGGCGGGTCATAGTGCAGCACGATGTCGACGCCATCGATATGGAGTCCTCGGGCGGCGACGTTCGTAGCGACCAGGGCGGTGGCTTTGCCGTCGCGGAATCGGGACAGCGACTGCTCTCGCTTCTGCTGGGGGAGGTCCCCGTGGATTGCGGCAGCCGGTACTCCGAGGTCACGGAGCCGCTTTGTCAGGTCGTCGGCGGCCCACTTGGTCCTCGTGAACATGAGGGTGCGATCAGCACTGCGGCTGAGCGCAGCGGCCATCGCCGGCTTGTCGAGGTAGTGGACCTTGAGGAAGCGGTGCTCCATCGTGTCGACCGTCTCGTTCTCGTATTCGACGGAGTGAGTGACGGGATCGGTCATGTAGCGGTCGACCAACTCCTGGACCTGCGAGTCGAGCGTGGCCGAGTAGAGATACGTCTGGTGGTCGTCCGGCACTGCGGACATGATCTTGCGCACCTGGGGCATGAAGCCCATGTCGGCCATCTGGTCGGCTTCATCGAGACATACGACGGTGACATCATCCAAGTACGCCTTGCGCCGCTCCATGAGATCGATGAGCCGCCCCGGGGTGGCGATCAGCAGCTCAACGCCCGCGTCGAGCGCGTCGATCTGGTCCTTCATCGACGCGCCGCCGTAGACGGTGACGAGACGGAACCCGACCGCCCCCACGAGCGGTTCGAGATCCCGGGTGACCTGCATCGCCAGCTCGCGTGTCGGCACCAGCACGAGCGCCCTGGGGTGGAACGGCTCGGCTTGTTCGAGTCCTTCGACGATGGGTAGGCCGAATGCGAGCGTCTTGCCAGAACCGGTCTTCGCCTTGCCGAGCACGTCGGCTCCAGCCAATCCGTCCGGGATCGTCATGGCCTGGATCGGGAACGGCTTCTCGAAGCCTGCCTTGGCGAGAACGGCCGCGAGCTCGGGAGAAACCCCGAGATCGGAGAAGGTCGTGTCGGTGAGAAGTTCGTTGATCATGAAGAGGTTGGCCCAAGTTGGCCGTGGCGAACGGTAGCGGCGCCGGCGGGATACCCCTCAGCATCGAGGCGGTAGCCTTGGAGGCAAGCAGACAGGGAAGGAAGGGCATCGTGCCATGCGGGTGCTGTCTCGTTGCGACGGTCGGTTCGATCGTCCCGCGCCTCACGCTGCTGTTTGTCTGGCTGTTCACCGATCTCGTCGATCGGGCCTTTGACGGGTGGATGGCACCCCTGGTCGGCCTGCTTCTGCTCCCGTTCACCACGCTTGCCTACGTGTTCATGTGGGCGCCGGGGGGCGGGGTAACGGGGTTCGGTTGGGTCGTCGTCATTCTGGCGTTCTTGATCGACCTGTCGTCGTACGCCGGTGGTACCTATGGAAGAGGCCGCGAAGTACGGGTTAGGGTGTGAGGACTGGTGCCGTCATCGGAGGACGCGCCGAATGAGGCTTTGACGCGCGGCCGACCGCTTCCCCGCCGAGACACCGACGCCGAACGCGATCCCCGCCATTGCGGCCGCGCCTACGGCTGCAGTCGTGCGCTTGACGACCGTCTTGCGCGTCCGACTGAACTCGACGATGGGCCAGCCACGGTGGTAGGCGACGGCCTCGAGGGCCCGGTCGGGGTTCACGGCTACCGGATGTCCGACGATCTCGAGCATGGGCAGATCTCCGGCCGAGTCGGTGTAGGCGTAGGACAGCGCGAGGTCGTAGCCGCGCTCGTTCGCCACGCGCTCGATGGCCAGGGCCTTGCCGTTGCCGTAGCAGAAGGGTTCCGCCAGCTCGCCGGTGTAGACGCCGTCTTCGATGGCGGCAACCGTGCCGATTCCGCCGGTGAGGCCGATCGCGTCGGCGAAGTCGCCGACGATCTCGATCGGCGAGGCCGAGACGATGAACGTGTCGCGGCCGGCTGCGTCGTGCAGGTCGAGCAGACCGCGCGCCTCGCGACGGACCTCGCTCTGGAGCCGCGGGATGATCTGATCTCCGAGCTCTGCCATGGCCTCGACCGGTACGCCCGTGATCGCCTGCAACACACGATTCTTGACCGCCTCGGTCTTGTCATCCGACGCGCCGGCAAAGAGGAAGGTGGCGGCGTTCAGGGCATCGCCGAGGAGTTCACGATTCGACACCATCCCGGCCCGGTAGGCAGCGACGCCCATTGCGAACACCGAAGAGCCGCTGATGATCGTTCGATCGAGATCGAAGAACGCAGCCCCTCGCTGTTGGGGAGACGCGTTCATCGGGCGGTCTCCAAGCCTGCGGTCGGGACGGCAAACAGCTCGTGTGCGCCGGCCATCACCGATGGAAGCCGACCGGCCGCTCGAGGCAGGATCTGATTGGCGTAGAAGACCGCGGTATCGATCTTGGCTTCGAGCCAAGCATCGCGTACCTCGCTCCCCGCGGCGAGCGCGAGCCGCATGAGGTACGCGCCGCCGGCAACCGTGCCGAACAGGTCGAGGTAGGGCGTGGCCGCTGCCAGGCGATCGTTGGGGTCGCTGCACGAGAGCAGCCATTCGGTGGCGTCTCGCAACGCGCTGATTGCCGGTGTGAGTGCGCTCTTCATGGTGGCGTAACGGGGATCGGTGGCCGTGCCCAGTGGCTCGCCGAGTGCTGCAACTTCGTCGAGATAGGCCCGAACAACGGCGCCGTCCTCCATCGGGACCTTGCGCATCACCAGGTCGATGGCCTGGATGCCGTTCGTACCCTCGTAGATCGGCGTGATGCGCGCATCCCGGTAGTGCTGCGCCGCCCCCGTCTCCTCGACGTAGCCCATGCCGCCGTGCACCTGGATCCCGGTCGACGCCACCTCGATGCAGGTCTCGGTGCTCCAGCCCTTCACCACCGGAATCATCATGTCGGCGAAAGCCTGATGCCTGGCGCGCAGCGCCTGGTCCGGGTCGCGGTGCGCGATGTCCATCGCCGCCGCGACCACGTACGCGAGCGCGCGCATCGCCTCGCCCTGCGCCTTCATGCTCATCAGCATGCGCCGCACGTCGGGCTGCCGGATGATGGGCACCGGCTTGCCGCCGCCGGCGAGGTCGCGGCTCTGGACGCGCTCCTTGGCGTAGGCCAGCGCAAGCTGGTAGGCGCGGTCGGAAATCGCCACGCCCTCCAGGCCGACTGCGAAGCGCGCCGCGTTCATCATGATGAACATGT
>JAHEEL010000261.1 GCA_024640745.1 Actinomycetes bacterium | reverse complement strand
ATCGAGGGCATCGTCGGGGTGCAGAAGGAGGCGGTGTTGGCGGCCGAGGTGGCGGTGGTCACGGTTGAGGAGATCGTCGACGATCTGGCGGCGCCCAGCATGAACAGCACTGTGTTGCCGGCGTGGTCGATCGACAAGATCGTGGTGGCGCCCGGCGGTTCGTGGCCCTCGTACACGCACGGCTACTCCCATCGCGACAACGCCTACTACAAGGCGTGGGATGAGATCGCACGTGACCGTGGCCGGTTCCAGGAGTGGCTCGCCGAGAGCGTGATGGCGTCGTGAGCGACTACACCCCAACGGAAATGATGACGGTCAGCGCCGCCCGGGCGCTGAGCAATGATGATGTGTGTTTCGTCGGTATCGGCGCCCCCTCGGCGGCATGCAATCTCGCCCGCCTGACCCACGCTCCCGATATCACCCTCATCTATGAATCCGGCACGATCGGCACCCGGCCCGACGTGCTCCCGCTGTCGATCGGTGACGGTGAGCTCGCGGAGACGTCCCTGACCACGGTCGCCGTGCCGGAGATGTTTCGCTACTGGCTTCAGGGCGGCAGGATCACGGTGGGTTTCCTCGGAGGCGCCGAAATGGACCGTTACGGCAATCTCAACACGACGGTGATCGGATCGTATTCACACCCGCGAGTGCGGTTGCCCGGAGGTGGCGGCGCTCCCGAGATCGCGTCATCCTGTGGTCGGGTGTTCATCACCATGCGTCACTCGACGCGGAGTATGGTCGACAAGGTGGACTTCGTGACGTCGCTTGGTTTCGGGCCCACCGGCGTCGAACGGGGCGCGCTCGGAATCACCACCCGGGGCCCGGCGCTGGTGATCACCGATCTGTGCCTCATGGAGCCGGAGGCGGCGACCAATGAGCTAATCGTCACTTCGCTCCATCCGGGCGCGGACCGGGCCCGGGTCGCGGAAGCCACCGGTTGGGCCATCCGGTTCGCTGCCGACCTGGGGGAGACCGAGCCCCCCACGGACCTGGAGTTGGACACATTGCGGGACTTGCAGCGGCGAACCGACGAGGCGCATCGGGGAGGTACGACGTGACCGGGTTTGATCCGGGGTTCTCGACGGCGACCATGAGCCGGCTGTTTTCCGCCGATTCCCGGGTGCAGGCGATGTGCCGTTTCGAGGGGGCGCTCGCGGCGGCGCAGGCCGATGCCGGGCTCATTCCCGCCGGCGCCGCCGCCGAGATAGAGCGCGTCTGCGCCTCTCGGGTGGCCGATGCCGAATCGGTGCTCGCCGCAGGATGGGAGGTTGGCACCCCGGTCGTGGCACTCCTCGAACGGCTGCGTGCCGGGCTGTCCCCGGATGCAGCCGAGGTGATCCATCACGGTGCTACGACTCAGGATGTCGTTGATTCGGCACTGATGACCCAGATTCGTGAGGGACTGGGCCTGCTCGAAGAGGGGGTCGCGAGAGTCGCCGTTTCCCTCCAGTCCCTGGCGATCGAACATCGGGAGACTCCGATGATGGGCCGCACCTTCCTGCAGCATGCCGAACCCACCACGTTCGGGCTTCGGGCCGCTCTCTGGATGGAGCCGTTGCTCCGCCACCTGACGGAGCTGCGGGCAGCAGTGGACGATCTGCCGGTGCAGCTGGGCGGTCCGGTCGGCACCCGGGCGGCGCTGAAGGAGCACGCCGACGTGATCACCGCCGGGGTGGCCGGGCGCCTCGGCCTCGTCGTACCCGTTGTGCCGTGGCACACGGATCGGTCCCGGCTCGCGGAGGTGATCGGGTTGGTCGGCCGGATAGCCGCCTCCGCCGGCAAGACCGGATTGGATCTCGTTCAGTTGTCGCAGAGCGAGGTGGGGGAGATAGGGACCCGATCCGGCCGGTCTTCGAGTATGCCGGGTAAATGCAATCCGATCGACTCAATCAGGGCGGTCGCCGCCGCCCGGGCTTGCGCTGCTGTCACGCAGATCGTGACCGCAGCGGCGCCGCATCAACTCGAGCGCGGTGCCGGGTCGTGGCACGCCGAGTGGTTTGCCGTTCCTCTGGTGTTCCAAACCGCGGCGGCCGCGGTCGAGGCGATCGAC
>JAHEEL010000125.1 GCA_024640745.1 Actinomycetes bacterium | reverse complement strand
CGTCACCTTGACGTTCGCGTGGTTGAGTTCCTCCATTTCCTCGTCGAGGGCGATCTCGAGATACAGCCGATCCTCGCCGACATCGTTCGTTCCGGGACGGTCCGCTGTGGACGTAATGACGCCGGTCGTCTCGATGTCCTGCCAGGTCTCCTCGATCTGCACCTCCATGCCTTCGCGAATGAGCGACGCGTCGGCGAGCGGCACCGACGATGCGAGGATCATCTCGGAACCCGTGATCGAGGCAATGGGGCCGGTGGCGGCATCACCTCGGACAACCATGACGCGATCGATCCGGGCCGGCAATGCCTTCAGATACACGATCTCGGATCTCGACGCGATCGTCCCGACTCGCGTCTCGACTTCCTCCAGTCTCTCCTGCGCCGCAGCGAGCCGCCGGTTGGCGTCAGAGACATAGCCGCGCGCACCCGATGTGTCCGGCGGCTGCCTCGCTTCCCCCAGGTACGCATTCGCTATCGCGACGCGGTCTTCGGCTGCCGCTACCGCAGATGCGCCGCTGCGGATGATTGAGTCTTGCATCTGTTGGGCATCGAGCAACGCTGCCTGCGCCGTGTCGGCAAGTGCCGCCGCATCGGCAACAGCCGCTTCGAGCCCGGCGAGCTCCTCGTCCGTTGGAGGGAGCCCGGTATCGGGATGTGTCCCCGTCAGGGCCTGCGCCAATCGATCCTCGGCTACTGCAAGATTGATCGCGGCCTGCTCGGCTTCCGCAGCGGCCGTATCGACCGCCACCGTGGCTGCAGCATCGTCGATCACCTGACGTGCTCGAGTGTCCTCGAGTTCGCGCTCTGCGCTCCTGACATCCGCTTCCGCCGCCACGATCCCCGCCGGCGAGGGGCCCTGCGAGGAGGACCTGAGATCGCGTCTCGCCGAGGAAACCTCTTGCTCGGCCGCTGCGACTGCCTCCATTGCAGCCTTCAGCTCCGCCGCCTCCTGTTCGTTCGGGCCCGGCGGGGTGAACCCGTGCGAGCCGTACCACTTGACGATTGCGGACTCAGTTTCGTCGTCGAAGATCCCATCGATCTCGCCAGGGTCGAGTCCGAGGCGGCCGAGCGCCTCCTCGAGCTGGAGGACGTCGTCGCCCTCGTCGCCGGACCGCATCGTCCGGTACATCGGCAACTCGCCCTGAAGCACGAGAATGGGGCGACCCGACACTTCGAGCAGGACCTCGCCCTCCTCGATGAGTCTGCCCTCGACCGGTGCAAGCGTGATGATCGCGACACCGCCGAGCGTGGCGGGCGGGTCGGCGAGCTGCAACTCAATCGGTTCCTCGTAGCGGATCTCTCCGCGAGTGATGACATCTGACGACAGCGTGCGCATCTCGACGGGAACCGTGATGAGCGATGCGATCGGCGGATCGGTCTCGGCTGCGATCTGCGCCGGAGATTTGATCCTCGAGCCTGCAAACCATCCGACCCCGGCTGAAAACACGACGACCGCAAGGATGGCTCCGAGCGTCGCGGGGCGCTTCATCAGAACTCCTGCATGAGGTCGCGTTGCCTCTCGAGGAGGTCGCGGTGCTTCTCAATGAACTCGCCTTCGTAGTCCTTGCGGATCTCGTCGATCTCCTCGTACATGTCCCCGGCGCATTCGACGTCCGCGGTGGCAATGCCGAGTTCCTCGTCCGCGAGGGCCTGAACGTCCGCCTCGTCGACTCCTGGGCCAAACGGCCCCATGTTCTCGATTTCCTCCTCCGTGGGCTCCCAGTCGGGTGGCGGCTCATTCTGTGTCCACAGATCCTCCTCCAGCCCAATGAGGTATTCGTGGATTGCCTCCTCGTTTTCGAAGTCGTAGCCCTTCTCGGCCATGCACGCCGACCAGGCCTGGGTGAGCTCAACAACTCGAGCGTCGGTGTTGACCCACTGATCGAACTCCTCCCACGCGGGCTGGAGTTCCTTGTCAAGTTCCTGCCATGCTTCTTCGTTGCCGCCGTAGTACTCCTGCTGAACGGTGTTCTGGCATCCCCCTATCTCCGACCAGTCGGGCTCCGCCCAGATTTCGTTCCCCTCTTCGTCGAACTGCGGTTCGGGTTGGTTGCCCTCCCAATCGCCCCATAGGGCTTTCTCATAGGCCTCGCGCTCCGACTCGGAGAGGGACTCCATGTACTCCATGTTGGGATCGATGAATTCCTCGTCAGGTGGGCCCTCCTCATCCCAACGCTCCATTTCTTCGAGCATCATTGCGAAGATGCCATACCCGTACTTGAGCTTCCACTCCTCCTCGGTGAGTTCCTCCTCATCGTCGGGCCCGGCAAACCCGAACTCCTCCTCCCAGATCACAGGCTTGTAGTCGAACCCCTCCTCCGCCATGCACTCGGCGATTTCCTCCTGCATCTCCCGTTCGCGCTGGCGCCACTTCTCCTCTTCAGCCGCCTGCTGCTCCGGATCCTCTACGTCCCAGCCGAAGAACTCGTCGAGAGTCTCGGCTTCGGTAGCTGAACCTGCTGCATTCACCAACTCGTCCGATCCGCACGCGGCGGCAAGCAGGCAGATTGCAGACAGAAGGACGAAGGCTCTCCTCGTACGTCCGGCCATGCGAGGCCTCCTCTCACGCGGGAGGGGCCCATCACGCGACCCCCCGCGGTCTCAACGCTACGCCAGGACCTCAGATCCGGCTAGGGCTTCGTCGTTGGCGGGGCTAGCGTCATGCGCCGACGAGGAGGAACACATGAGTATCGATGTCTCGGACCTTCGAGATCGCTTCCCGGCTCTCCGCCGGATGGTTCACGATCACCCGGCCGCATACCTCGACGGGCCGGGTGGCACCCAGGTTCCCGAGTCGGTCATCGATGCGATGGCGCGCTTCATGCGTGCCGGGGGCAGCAACCACGGCGGGCCGTTCGTGACCTCACGCGAGACCGACGCTCTCGTGGAAGAGGCACGAAGCGCCGTCGCCGACCTGTTCGGGGCGCGACCCGAAGAGATCGCGTTCGGCCAGAACATGACGTCGCTCACGTTGTCGGTGAGCCGGGCTCTGGGCGCCACCTGGATGGTTGGGGACAACATCGTCGTCACGCGACTCGACCACGATGCAAACGTGTGGCCATGGGTGATCGCGGCGCGCGACGCCGGAGTAGAGGTTCGCTGGATCGACTTCGACCCCGACGACGGCTGCCGCCTCGACCTCGAACACCTCGATCGGACCATCGACACTCGCACGCGAGTGGTGGCGGTCACACGTGCCTCGAATGCCGTCGGCACCATCACCGACGTCCATCCGGTCATCGACGCGGCACACGCGCACGGCGCGTTGACCTACGTGGATGCCGTGCACTACTCACCCCACGGCCTCCTCGACGTCGCAGCACTCCGCACCGACTTCCTCGCGGCCTCCTCCTACAAGTTCTTCGGGCCCCACACCGGGTGCCTCTTCGGGCGCAGCGACGTGCTCGAGAGAACCGCCGCCTACAAGATCCGCCCCGCCCCCGACGACCCGCCCGGCAAGTGGGAGACCGGAACGCAGAGCTTTGAGAGCCTCGCCGGCGTGACGGCGGCGGTCGACTACATCGCCTCGTTGGGCAAGGGGGACTCCCGTCGGACCCGTATCGCATCGGCGATGGAAGCCATCGGCGCCTACGAACGCGGATTGTCCGCGCGGTTCCTCGACGGCATCGCCGCGTTCGGCGGCATCACGCTCTACGGGCGCAAGGTGGCGGACGGGCGCACGCCGACGTTCGCGATCGCCGTAGACGGCGTGCACCCGGACACGGTGGCCGCCGCCCTCGGCGACGTCGGGATCTTCGTGTGGTCGGGCGACTACTACGCCGTCGAAGTGATGCGGCGCCTCGGCGTCGCCGATCGGGGCGGTCTCGTTCGCATCGGGTTCGTCCACTACAACACCATCGAGGAGGTCGATCGCGCGGTCGCCGCGATCGGCGGACTCTCCACATGAGCGAGGGAACACAGCGATGATCCGATTCCCGGAGGAATTCGTATTCGGCGTAGCCGCATCCGCCTACCAGATCGAGGGCGCATGGAACGAAGACGGCAAGGGTGAGTCGATCTGGGACCGATTCGTCCGCGAGCCGGGTCGGATCCTCAACGGTGACACCGGAGACGTCGCCTGCGACCATTACCACCGGTACCCCGAGGATGTCGCCGTCATGGCCGACGCCGGGATCCCCGCCTACAGCCTGACCACCGCCTGGACCCGAATCATCCCTGATGGGACGGGCGCGGTCGAACCCCGAGGGATCGCGTTCTACGACCGCCTCGTCGACGAGCTCCTGGCTCACGGGATCACGCCGTACGTCACCCTCTATCACTGGGACCTGCCCCAGGGTCTGCAAGATCGGGGAGGATGGGCCAACCGCGAAACCGTGGCTGCTTTCGTTCGCTACGCCGACGTGATGAGTGATGCCCTTGGGGATCGCGTCAAGCACTGGAAGACGTTCAACGAGCCGTGGGTCGCGGCGTTTGCCGGCCACTACTTCGGCGACTTCGCCCCCGGCCATACCGACTTCGCTGAAGCACTCACCGTGGCGCATCACCTTCTCCTGGCACACGGTCGATCCGTGCCGACGATCCGATCCAATGTCGCCGAGAGCGATATTGGCATCATCCTCGATTGCCGGCCGTCCGCGCCGGCGACCGCTGCTCCCGCCGATATCGCAGCCAATCGCTACTTCGACGGTTTCCGCAACCGGTGGTTCTTCGATCCGGTCTTCGGCAAGGGCTACCCACGGGACATGGTCGATGCGTATCGTGAACGCGGCGCGTACGAGACGGACGAGCCACCGTTCGTGCGCCCGGGCGACCTCGAGGCGATTGCGACGCCATGCGACTTCATCGGCGTCAACTACTACACGGCGCTCTCGATCGGCGCCGGTCACGAGGAGGATGAGAAGCCCGAGATCAAGCCCGGCCCGAATGCTCCCGACGGCCATACCGAGATGGGGTGGGAGATCGTCCCCACGGCGCTCACCTCGTTCCTCAAGCGGATCCACGACGACTATGGAGCGACCGATATCCGGATCACAGAGAATGGTGCTTCGTTCTCCGACGGTCCGACCACGGAGGGGCGGATCCGCGATCGGCGGCGGATCGAGTACCTGTGGGCCCACCTCGAGGCGGTGGCCGATGCGATCGACGCCGGCGTGCCGGTCACCGGCTATTTCGTGTGGTCGATCCTCGACAACTTCGAATGGGACCTCGGCTACAGCCAGCGATTCGGCCTCGTCTGGGTCGACCATGCGACCGGGCAGCGACTCCCGAAGGACAGCCTCTCCTGGTACGGAGGTGTGATTGCGTCGCGAAGCCTCGGCTGAGGCCCACCGCGTCGTGAATCACCCGATACGCTGGCGGTGATGCGCACCCTGATCACCGTCCGAGAGCCGGGCCGCGAGCCGTCCCCGCTCGTGATCGACGGTGACCGATTCTCGGATCCCGACGACGGGCCGATCGACGCGGAGCTCGCGACCGGGGCCTACTACGCGCTCCCCGGTCTCGCCGACTGCCACGCCCATCTCGGCCTTGCGAACATCGGCCAGATGGGAAACCTTGCGGATGAGGACATTCGCGCACACTGTGTCGCGCATGCCTGGATGCAGGTCGAAGGCGGAGTGCTGCTGATCGCCGACAAGGGATCGTCGAGCGATGTCGCCTTGGAGATCCTGGACGCGCCACCGCCTACCCGCCCAGAAATGCAGATGGCAGGGCGCATCATCGCCACACCCGGCGGTTACTACCCCGGCTACGGGCACGAAGTCGACGAGGCGGGGTTGGCCGACGCCGTGCGAGCGGCCAGTGCCGGGCCCGCGTCATGGGTGAAGATCATCGGCGACTGGCCCCGGAAGGGCATCGGACCGACGGCAAACTTCGGTGCCGCAGCACTGAGGACCGCAGTGGAGGTCGCCCACCTCGCCGGGCGACGCGTCGCCGTTCACACGATGGCGCCGGGCGGCATCGCACCCGCCATGGAGGCCGGCGTCGATTCGATCGAGCACGGTTTGTTCCTCTCAACCGGCGACCTCGGCGCGCTGGCTGCGCGGGGCGGCGCATGGGTCCCGACTGCCCTCGGTGCAGAGGCGCTCATCGAAATGCTCGGCGCCGGTAGCAGCGGCGGTCGGTTGCTCACCACCGGTATCCGGAACATGCGCGATCTCCTCCCCGAAGCCGAGCGCCTCGGCGTCACTGTCCTCACCGGAACCGACCTCGCCGTGCGCCACGGAAGGGTCGCGCTCGAAGCCATACGCCTCCACGAGCTCGGTTTGTCCGCGCCGGCGGCGCTTCACGCGGCAACCGCAGCCGCCTACGACTACCTCGGCGTGGACCGCGGATTCGCGCCGGGGTTGCCTGCGAATGGCGTGTTCGTCGACGCAGATCCGAGGGAACGCCTTGCGACACTGCTCGAACCGCTCGTGATCGTCCGCGCAGGGGCCATCGTGCGTGGAACGACGGCGTAGTCTGCGATGCCGATATCGATCGCGGAGGAATGGCCCGTTCAGCTATTTGGTGAGAAATCGCTAAGAACGCTTGAACTCTTGCCGAAACTGTGTCATATTGGGCGCTCGAACGAGCCGGTCGGCGCTCGTGGAACCCCTCCGTCGTTGAGAGCGTTGTTCCGTGCACATACACCCGTCGGCCGGGAACCAAACGCTGTGGTGCATGCGTCCAAAGATGGACGCTGGAGCCGATGGGGCCGAATCTCCACACCGCACAGCGCTAAAACGCGAACCACCATTCCAAAAAGGACTGAACGAATATGAAAACGGCAGAGAAGATGCGCTGGGTCGGTCAACCGCTCGAAATGGGCGACAGCCTGACCCGATACCTCCAGGAGATCTCGTACCACGACCTTCTCACGGCTGATGAGGAAGTGGAGCTCGCCCAGGCCATCGAGGCCGGGACGGCGGCTGAGGAACAGCTCGCATCGGTCTCGGTGCGAGGCGCCGAGAAGGTGCGCCTCGAGCGTGCGGCCCGCAAGGGACGCGATGCTCGGGAGCGCTTCAC